>DAIMIM010000398.1:0-3292 GCA_036722755.1 Caldimonas sp.
GATCCAGACGATCCGCTACAACGGCTATCCGGCGATGCGCATCGCCGGCGACGCGTCGCCCGGCCATTCCACCGGCGACGCGATGGACGAGATGGAGCAGCTCGCCGCGAAGCTGCCACCGGGCTTCGCTTTCGAATGGACCGGCCAGTCGCGCGAGGAGCGCCTCTCGGGCTCGACGGCGACGATCCTGCTCGGCTTCTCGCTGCTCGCCGTGTTCCTTTGCCTGTCGGCGCTCTACGAGAGCTGGTCGATCCCGTTCGCGGTGCTGCTCGCGGTGCCGCTCGGCGTGCTCGGCGCGGTGCTCGGCGCGACCTTGCGCAGCATGCCGAACGACGTCTTCTTCAAGGTCGGGCTCATCACCGTGATCGGCCTCTCGGCGAAGAACGCGATCCTGATCATCGAGTTCGCCAAGGACCTCTACGCACAGGGCAAGGGCCTGATCGAGGCGACGCTGGAAGCCGTGCATCTGCGCTTCCGGCCCATCCTGATGACCTCGATCGCCTTCATTCTCGGCGTGCTGCCGCTGGTCGTCTCGAGCGGCGCGGGATCGGCCAGCCAGCGCGCCATCGGCACCGGCGTGATGGCCGGCATGATCTCGGCGACGTTGCTGGCCATCTTCTTCGTGCCGGTCTTTTTCGTCGTCGTCCGCCGCGTCTTCAAGGGCCGGCGCGGCGCACCGGGAACGGCGAAGGCGAACGAGACGATCGATGCGGCGCCGCCGGTCGCGCCGGCCCTGGGCAAGGAGGGCGATCATGCGTGAGCCTCGCGGTCGCACACTGACGCTGGCCGCCCTCTGCGCGCTCGCCGGCTGCACGTCGCTGATCCCGCACTACGAGCGCCCCGCCGCACCGGTCCCCGGCGCCTACGCCGCGGAGATGACGCCGGCGGTCGATCCGGCAAGCACGCCTGCGGCCGACATCGCCTGGCAGGATTTCTACGTCGACGCCCGATTGCGGCGCCTGATCGCGCTGGCGCTGGCGAACAACCGCGACTTGCGCGTCGCCATCCTCAACATCGAGCAGGCGCGCGCGACCTACCAGGTGCGCCGCGCCGACATCTTCCCGACGGTGGGCCTCGGCGCGACCGCAGCGCGCGCACCGACGGGCTTCGGCACGATCGGCAACTCCTACGCGGTCGGTCTTGCGATCTCCAACTACGAGCTCGACCTGTTCGGTCGCGTCGCCGACCTGAGCGAGGCCGCGCTCGACCAGTTCCTCGCCACCGCCGAGTCGCGCAAGACGGTGCAGATCAGCCTGATCGCGTCGGTGGCGACGGCCTATCTCTTCATGCTCGCCGACGACGAGTTGTTGCGTGTGACGCGGCAGACCCTGACCACGCGCGAGGAATCGAATCGCCTCACCAAGCTGCGCTTCGACAACGGCGCGGCATCGGAGCTCGACTACCGCCAGGCCGAGTCGCTGCTCGAAGGCGCCCGCGCCACACTCGCGCAGACGATCCGCCAGCGTGCTCTCGACGAGAACGCGCTGAGCTTGCTGGTCGGCCAGACGCCGCCCGCCGATCTGCCGGCGCCGCTGCCGCTCGACGCGCAGCGCCTGCTGGCCGACCTGCCGCCCGGCCTGCCGTCCGATCTGCTGGCGCGCCGTCCCGACATCCGCGCCGCAGAGCAGCAGCTGCTGGCCGCCAACGCCGATATCGGCGCGGCGCGCGCCGCCTTCTTCCCGCACATCACGCTGACGACGACGGCCGGCAGCGCGAGCACGGAGCTGTCGGGCCTGTTCAAGAGCGGCAGCTTCGCCATCACCGGCACGGCGCAGTTGCTGCAGCCGATTTTCGATGCCGGTCGCAACCGTGCCAATCTCGACGTCGCCAAGGTCGGTCGCGACATCGCCGTCGCCCAATACGAGAAGTCGATCCAGACGGCGTTTCGCGAAGTGTCCGACGCGCTGGCCGGCCGCGCCACGTTCGGCGAGCAGCTTCGCGCGCAGGCCGCGCAGACCAATGCCCTGGCCATCACGTATCGCCTCGCCGATCTGCGCTATCGCGCCGGAGCGTCGAGCTATCTCGACGCGCTCGATGCGCAGCGCTCGCTCTTCACGGCGCAGCAGGCGCTGATCCAGATCCAGGCTGGCCAGCTGCAGAACGCCGTCGCGCTCTACCGCGCGCTCGGCGGCGGCTGGAAGGAAGGCGCCGAGCCGGCCGATGCAACGACGCCGACGACCGTCGGCACGGCCGCGACCGCGGCGTCGGCAACGCCGCGCTGAAAGAACGTCGCTCGGCGCGCGCGCTGCGCGTGACGACGCGCATCGATACACTGCCCGTTTTGCTGTCATGGAGCCCGCGATGAACGCACGCGACCCACTGCTGCCGGTGCAGGCCGACGAAGCCGAAGCGCTCGGCAAGTACGCCGAACGGGTCTGGGACGACGAGATCGTCCCGGCCCTGACCGAGTACATCGCCATCCCGGCCAAGAGCCCGATGTTCGATGCCGACTGGAAAGAGCACGGCTACATCGATCGGGTTGTCCGCGACGCCGCGGCGTGGGTCGAACGGCAGCACGTGGCCGGCCTCACGCTCGAGGTCGTTCGCATCGACGGCCGCACCCCGGTCATCTTCTTCGAGGTACCGGCGACGCGACCGGGCGGCAACGACGCCGGCGCCGACACCATCTGCCTGTATGGCCACCTCGACAAGCAACCCGAGTTCAACGGCTGGAAGAGCGGCTTCGGGCCGTGGACGCCGCGCTACGAGGACGGCCGTCTCTACGGCCGCGGTGGCGCCGACGACGGCTATGCGGTCTACGCCGCCGTGACCGCGATCCAGGCGCTCGACAGGCAGGGCATCGCCCGGCCGCGCTGCGTCGGCATCATCGAGAGCTGCGAGGAAAGCGGCTCGTCCGACTTGCCGGTGTATGTCGATGCGCTGAAGGACCGGCTCGGCAACGTGTCGCTCGTCGTCTGCCTCGACAGCGGCGCCGGCAATTACGACCAGCTCTGGCTCACCACCAGCCTGCGCGGCATGGTGAGCGGCGTGCTCAAGGTCGAGATCCTTACCGAAGGCGTTCACTCCGGCGATGCCAGCGGCCTGGTGCCGTCGAGCTTTCGCGTCCTGCGCCAGGTGCTCGACCGCCTTGAAGACTCGACGACCGGGCGCCTGCTGCCGCAGAGCCTGCATTGCGCGATTCCTGCCGACCGTGTCGAGCAGGCCAAGGCCACGGCGCAGATCCTCGGCGACGAAGTCTGGAAGCGCTTCCCCTGGGCCTGCGGCGCCGATGGCGGGCTCACCATTCCGACGACGACCGATCCCGTGCAGGCGCTCATCAACCGCACCTGGA
>DAIMIM010000399.1:0-3289 GCA_036722755.1 Caldimonas sp.
CGTGCAGGTTGCTCTCGAGCTTTTCGAGCAGCGCGTCGTTGGGCGCGATGGCGACCACCGGCATCTCGCTCGTCACCAGCGCCAGCGGCCCGTGCTTCAGCTCGCCGGCCGGGTAGGCCTCGGCGTGGATGTAGCTGATCTCCTTCAGCTTCAGCGCGCCCTCGAGTGCGATCGGGTAGTGCATGCCGCGGCCGAGAAAGAGTGCGTTCTCCTTCTGCGCGAATGCCTCGCTCCAGGCGATGATCTGCGGCTCGAGCGCGAGCACCGACTGCACCGCTACGGGCAGGTGACGCAGCGACTTGAGATGCGCGGCCTCGTCGTCGTCCGAGAGATGGCCGCGCACCTGCGCCAGCGCCAGCGCCAGCAGGAACAGCGCGACCAGCTGCGTCGTGAACGCCTTCGTCGATGCGACGCCAATCTCGATGCCGGCGCGCGTGAGATACGCCATCGCGCATTCGCGGACCATCGCGCTGCCGGCGACGTTGCAGATCGTCAGCGTGTGCTCCATGCCGAGCGAGCGCGCATGGCGCAAGGCGGCCAGCGTGTCGGCGGTCTCGCCGCTCTGCGAGATCGTGACGACCAGGGTACGCGGGTTCGGCACGCTGTCGCGGTAGCGGTACTCGCTCGCCACTTCCACCGCGGTCGGAATCCTGGCGATGCTCTCGAGCCAGTACTTCGCGACGGAGCCGCTGTAGTAGCTGGTGCCGCAGGCCAGGATCAGCACCTGATCGATGCCCTTGAAGGCGCGATGGGCGCCGTCGCCGAACAGGTCGGCCGAGATGCCCGGCACCGCGTCGAGCGTGTCGGCGATCGCCTTCGGCTGCTCGAAGATCTCCTTCTGCATGTAGTGCCGATACGGGCCCAGCTCGGCCGCGCCGGTGTGCGCCACGACGGTTCGCACCGCGCGCTCGACCGGCCTGAACGCGCCGTTCGTGTCGGCGCGAACGATCCAGTACTTGCCGAGCTGCAGGTCGGCGACGTCGCCTTCCTCGAGATAGACGATCTGGTCGGTGACGCCAGCCAGCGCCATCGCGTCCGAGGCGAGAAAGTTCTCGCTCGCGCCCGGCTCCGTGCCGACGCCGAGCACCAGCGGCGAGCCGCGCCGCGCCCCGACGACGCGATGCGGCTCGTCGCGACAGAAGACGGCGATCGCATAGGCGCCGCGCAACCGCGGCAGCGCCCGCTCGACGGCCTCGAGCAGATCGCCGTCGTACAGGTGATCGACGAGATGGGCGATGACCTCGGTGTCGGTCTGCGTCACGAAGACATAGCCCTTGGCCTTGAGCTCGGCGCGCAGGTCGTCGTGGTTTTCGATGATGCCGTTGTGAACCAGGCCGACGCGTCCCGACGCGGCCATGCCCGATGCCTCGCCGGCGTCCGCGCCGACGCCCGGGCCATACGAGAAATGCGGATGCGCGTTGTGCACGACCGGCGCGCCGTGCGTTGCCCAGCGCGTGTGGGCGATCCCGGTGCCGCCGGCGAGATGCTCGGCGGCGACGTTCGCGCTCAGCTCGGCGACGCGCGCGGTGCTGCGGGCGCGGCGGAGCTGGCCGCCCTGATGCAGCGCCACGCCGCACGAGTCGTAGCCGCGGTACTCGAGCCGGCGCAGACCTTCGACGAGGATCGGGACGATGTTTCGGGCGCTGACGGCGCCGACGATTCCGCACATGGGTGACCTTACGAGCTGTCGACGGCTGGACTCTAGACGTGACCGACAGCAATTAATGTGCAATAGTGAATGACCTATGGAATATGGTTTCAATGGATTGCATCAATGACTGAATCTTCCAATCAGTCAATCCACGCAAAAGAATCATTCGAGATCAGTGCATTGGACGCCACTGACCTGAAGATTCTTGCCGTCCTGCAGCTCGACGCCGCGATCACCAACCACGACCTCGCAGCCCGGGTCCACACCTCGCCAGCGACCTGCCTTCGGCGCGTCCGCCGCCTCGTCGACGCCGGCGTGATCGAGCGGCGCGTGGCGATCCTGTCGGCGGAAAGACTCGGCTTCGGCCTGACCGCGATCGTCGAACTCACGCTCGATCGTCAGTCGGCAGAGGCGCTCGCGGCCTTCGAAGCCCATGCCGTCGCGGAGAGCGCAGTTCAGCAATGCCATCGGGTCGCGCCGGGGCCGGACTTCGTGCTGATCGTCCAGGTCGCCGACATGGCCGCCTATCACGCGCTGGTGCAGCGCCTCTTCACGACCGATGCGAACGTGCGCAACGTCAAGGCCTTCTTCAGCGTGCACCGCGCCAAGTGCGAGACGCGTATCGCGCTGCCGCCGATTCAATCGACGACCGGACCCCAGACAGCCTCGTAGGCTGCCTTCACCCCGTAGCCGACATCCTTCAGCGTGACGTAGCGCGTCGCGGGCTTGCCTCGCACGAACTCGGGCTTGAGCGCAAGCATGTGACGGTCGCCCGGGTGGCTCGACCTGGTCGACGCCGATCAATACCGCGCCGCTGGCAAGCGCCGCCTCGCTCAGCCGCCATCCGAAGCAGCCGATATCGACGACGACGGAATCCTTGGCGAGGGCTCGCACCAGATCGACGGATGGGGGGCAAACCGCCTCGACTCTCCAGGTGTCGTGCACGCAATCTCCTGGCCTGTGATCGGTATCGTAAGAGCCGTCGAGCCGCACATCGCCCTGCCGCCGGGGAGTAGACGCTAGCGTTTGACGATCACCAGGCCCTTGAGGTATTCGCCTTCGGGGAAGGTCACGGTCATCGGGTGGTCGGGCGCGGCGCCGAGACGCGCGTGGATGAAGCCGTCGACGCCGGCATCGAGCCCGGCGCCGGCGACGATCTTGTGGAACAGGTCGACGCCGATACCGCCCGAGCACGAGAACGTGAACAGCACGCCGCCCGGACGAAGCAGCATGAAGGCGAGGCGATTGATGTCCTTGTACGCACGCGCCGCGCGCTCGGCGTGCGCAGCGGTCGGTGCGAGCTTCGGCGGATCGAGCACGATCGCGTCGAAGCTGCGCCGCGCATCGACGAACCCGCGCAGCGAGCGATTGACGTCGGCATCGAGCGCCTCGTGGCGCGATGCGTCGAAGCCATTGCGGGCGATGTTGGCGGCGGCGCCCTCCAGAGCCGGTGCCGACGAATCGATGCCGACCACGTGCTCGGCGCCGCCCGCCAGCGCCGCGACGCTGAAGCCGCCGGTGTAGCAATAGCAGTTCAGCACGCGGGCCAGCGAGAAGCGGCGGACCGTCTCGGCGAACAACGCGCGGTTGTCGCGCTGGTCGAGATAGAAGCCGGTCTTGTGGCCGGTCGCGACGTCG
>DAIMIM010000400.1:0-3288 GCA_036722755.1 Caldimonas sp.
AGAAGGGCTGGGACAAGGTGGTCGATCTCAACCTGAAGGCGCCGTTCTTCCTCACCCAGGCGCTGCACGGCCTGCTGAAGGCGGCGGCGAGCGCCGAGCGGCCGGCCAAGGTGATCAACATCGCCTCGATCGACGGCATCGCGGTCAACCCGCAGGAAACCTATTCGTACGCGGCCAGCAAGGCGGGCCTCATCCACATGACGCGGCGCATGGCGTTACGTCTGGTGCAGGACGACATCGTCGTCAGCGCCATCGCGCCCGGCGCCTTCGCTTCCGACATGAACCGCGTCGCCCGCGACCACGGCGACGAGGTGGCCAAGCGCATTCCGGCCAAGCGCATCGGCCGCGACGACGACATGGCCGGCGCCGCCATCTACCTCGCCTCGCGCGCCGGCGACTACGTGGTCGGCTCGACCATCGTCGTCGACGGCGGCGTCACGCACGTGCGCGGCTGAGTCAGGCCAGCGCGCGCAGGTCCAGCCGCAACCGGTCGGGATCGGCCTCGGCATGGCGCAGGGCGCGTTCGACGGCGGCGTGCGTTCGCCGCCAGACCGGAACGGCGCGCGCGAGCAGCGAATGGCCCGTGGCGGTCAGGGTCAGCAGGCGGCCGCGCCGGTCGTCGGGATTGGTCGCGATCCGGATCAGGCCGCGCCGTTCGAGCGGCTTCACGGCCGCGGTCAGCGTGGTGCGGTCCATCGCCAGGAACGACGCCAACGCGCCGATGCCGGGCGGCGATGCGCGATTGAGCGCCATCAGCAGCGAGAACTGGCCGTTGGTGAGGGCCAGCGACCGCATCGCCTCGTCGAAGCAGCAGCTCAAGCCGGCCGGCGAATTGGCGAAGAACAACGGGGTGCATTTCCCGAACGAGAGCGGCGACTACCGGCGTGCGCGTGACGCGCTGCTGGCCGAGGAGATCGAGCTCAGGCGGCACATCGAGCGCGTGGCCGGGCAGCGCCGCGCCCTGCCGCCGGGCGGCCTGGTTCCCAAGGCGTACCGCTTCGACGGCGAAGACGGGCCGGTGACGTTTTCCGAGCTCTTCGGCGACAAGCAGACGCTCGTCGTCTACAGTTACACGTTCGGGCCGAAACGCGAGCGGCCTTTCCCGATGTGCACGTCGCTGCTGTCGGCGTGGGACGGCGAAGCGGCCGATGTCGGGCAGCGCGCCTCGCTCGTGGTGGTCGCGCGCTCGCCGATCGAGCGCCTGGTGGCCTTCAAGAAGGAGCGCGGCTGGCGTCACCTCCGGCTCTATTGCGATCCGAGCGGCGACTACACGCGGGACTACGTCAACGCCGACGATGCCGACGACGCGGGCTTCAGCGTCTTCAGCCGCCGCGACGGCACCGTCCGTCACTTCTGGAGCGGCGAGATAGGCGGCTCGACGGCCGATCCCGGCGAGGATCCGCGCGGCGCGCCCGACCTGATGCCGCTCTGGACCATCCTCGACAGCACGCCCGAAGGTCGCGCGCCCGACTGGTATCCGAAGCTCGCCTATCCGCCGAGGGCTTGACGGGGGCGAATCAGCCTTTGTCCATGCGCGGACAAAGGATTGCATTCTGTCCGCTGATGGACTAGGATGGGCCCTGTCGTCGATAACCGCTTCACGGCCATCGCCCGCCAACCGATGAGTGCACTTCTCAAGCCCGCTGCCGCCAGCGTCGATCTCGCATCGCCGGGCACGGCGGCGGCCGCCTTGCGTACCTTCTTTCGCCTCGCCGAGGCGTGGAAGCTCGGCATCGCCGAGCAGACCACGCTGCTCGGCGTCGCCCGCACCACGCTCTACCAGTGGAAGCAGGGCAAGGTCGCGCCGCTCGACCGGCACCTGCTCGAGCGGCTCTCCCACTTGTTCGGCATCTACGCGTCGCTGCACATCCTCTTTCCGGTCGCGGCGCGCGCCGACGGCTGGGTGCGCAAGCCCAACGCGGCGCCGCTCTTCGGCGGCCGCTCCGCGCTCGAGCGCATGCTCGGCGGCCAGGTCGCCGATCTCTACGTCGTGCGCCAGTACCTCGACGCGCAGCGCGGCGGCAAGGCCTGATGTCGGCCCCCACGCTCACTGCGTTCGCTGCCCCCCGAGGGGGCGCTCAGCCGCCTTGGGAGCGGCCCGGCGCCGGCTGAGCCGGCGCTCTCGATTCCATGGCCATCGATCCGGCAAGCGTGCCGACGGCGCGGGTGTCCTGGCGTCCGTCGTATCGGCTGATCCCGTCGCGCTTTCCGACGGTGGGCCTGTACGACGCCATCGCCGACCCGGCCGATCTCGACGCCGTCTTCGCGATCGAGGCGCTCGCCAATCCGCGCCTGCGCGACGAGATCGGCGAGCTGCAGCTCGTGCCGCCCGACGAGCGCGTGAGCGGCCCGGGCGCGACGCCGGTGATGGCCGCGTTCACGCACCTCAACCCCGACGGCTCGCGATTTTCAGACGGCAGCTACGGCGTCTACTACGCGGCGCATTCGCTGGCCACGGCGCTGGCCGAGGTCAGCCACCATCGCGCCGTCTTCCTGCGCCGCACCGACGAGCCGGCGATCGATCTCGACCTGCGCCTCGTCACCGCCCAGGTCGAAGCCGATCTGCACGACCTTGGCAGCGCGCGCAGCGATGCGGCGAGCCGTCGGCGCTTCGCACCGGCGCTCAATCCCGACGACTACGGCGCGCCGCAACGGCTCGGCCGCGCGCTCCGGCTGGCCGGCAGCTGGGGCATCCGCTACCCGAGCGTGCGCGACAACGGCGGCGAATGCGTCGGCATCTTTCGGCCGCGGGCGCTGCGCCACGCCAAGGCCGCCGCCCACATCGCGCTGCACTGGGACGGGCGGCGCATCACGCATTGGTTCGAGAAGCGCCAGCCGCACGAGCTCGACGACGACCTCTCTTAAGCGGGACCTACGCGAGGCGCGGCCTGACCATTGTCGCGAACAGGTGCGCGAGCGCCACGCCGCAATCGGCCGCGCGCCCGGTGTGCACGGGCGAGGTCTGGATGACGGCGCTGCGCGGCGCCACCAGCCAGTGGAAGCGCTCGCGCGCCGAGAGCTCGCCGAGCGCGCCGGCCGCGGCATCGCCGGCACAGACGGTGACGATGGCATCGAGCGCGGCGCCGATGGCGGCCAGGTCGGCGGCCGGGTCGATCGCGAGCACGCGCGCCGCGTCGAGCTCGATGCGCGCGGCCAGCGACTCGGTTGCATCGCACGAGACGATGACGCCGACGTTGACGAACTCGCCGCGCTCGACGCGCGGCACGACGCGGACGATCGCGTAGTCATACGTCAGCGTTGCGGGCACGAACGGCCTCCGTGACGAAA
>DAIMIM010000401.1:0-3282 GCA_036722755.1 Caldimonas sp.
AGCGCGTCGCGATCTCGAGCAGCGGCGTGCCGACGATGCCGCGCGTCTTCACCAGCTCGCGCCAGGGCGGCACGCCGCACTGCACGAAGAACGAGAGCGAGGCCGCGTCCATCCAGCGCTGGAAGTTCGGATAGAAGACGATGCCCGCCGGGTCGCAGTCGCCGAACTGGACGGTCAGGCCGTAGTGCGTCGTCCTGGCCATGATTCAGTGCGATCGCGGAATGAGCACGTCGCGGTCGCGGCCGGCGTACATGCGCAACACGTCGACGTCGCGGTGCAGGAGCACGGCGCGCTGGTTGATCGAGCCCTTGTCGGTGATCTCGCCGCGATCGATCGAAGGCGGCTCGGCCAGCACGAGCGCACGCGCGACGCGGGTCGCGCTGCCGCTGCCGCGCGAGTGCAGCACGTCGACGAGGCGCTGGAAGAAGGCGCGCAGCTGCGCGTCGCCCAGGACGATGTGCGCGGGCGCATTGCTCGGCATGCCGGTGAACGCGCGACACGCGTCCATGCGCGGAAAGAACAGCACGCCGATGTCGCTGCGGTTGATGCCGGCGATCACCGCGTCCTGCACCAGCGGGTCGCCCGCGGCGAGGATCGCGGCGCGCAGCGGCCCGACCGAGACGAAGGTGCCGGTCGAGAGCTTGAAGTCCTCGGCGATGCGGCCGTCGAACACGAAGCCGCGCTCGGGGTGCGCCGGGTCGATCGGCCTGGCGGCATCGCCGCTGCGGTAGAAGCCCTCGGCGTCGAAGCTCTCGGCCGTCTGCGCCGGCGCACGCCAGTAGCCCGGTGTCACGTTCGGGCCGCGGTAGCGCACCTCCATCTTGGCGCTTGGCCCCGGGCCTTCGGCGACGAGCTTGAGCTCGCAGCCCGGCGCCGGCAGGCCGATGTGGCCCGACTGCACGCCCTCGGCATTGGCGCAGATCGCGAACGGCGAGGTCTCGGTCATGCCGAGGCCGGTGAGCATGCGGATGCGCTCGCCGCACTCCTGCTCGGCGAGCCTGTCGAGCTTGTCCCACACCGGCTGCGACAGGCCGGCGCCGGCGAAGAAGAACATCCGCACGCGGCTGAAGAACGTCTTGCGCAGGACCGGGTCGATCTCGAGCGCGTTGGCGATCTCCTCGAAACCCTTGGGAACGTTGAAGTAGATCGTCGGCGCGATCTCGCGCAGGTTGCGCAGCGTCTCGCCGATCAGCGCTGTCGTCGGCTTGCCGTCGTCGATGTAGAGCGTGCCGCCGTTGTAGAGAACGATGCCGACGTCGTGATTGCCGCCGAAGGTGTGGTTCCAGGGCAGCCAGTCGACCAGCACTGGCGGTTCCTCGGCCAGCGCCGGGAAGCACTGCAGGATCATCTGCTGGTTCGAGCAGAGCATGCGCTGCGTGTTGACGACGCCCTTCGGCGACCTGGTCGAGCCGGAGGTGAAGAGAAACTTGGCGATGGTGTCGGGGCCGACCCTGGCGTGCGCGGCGTCGACCGCCGCCGTTGCCGTGGTCGCCACAAGATCGGCGAACGACCTGGTCTGGCGGCCGTCGATCGCGCCTTGCGTGAGGATGACCGGCGTCTCGGCCGGCACGGCTGCGGCGATGGCCTTCGCATACGCCGGGCCGCTCGCGAACACGAGCCCGGGCGTGAGCGCGCCGAGGATGTACTTGAGCTTGCCGTGGTCCTGCGAGAGCAGCGAATAGGCCGGCGAGACCGGCGCGTACGGCACGCCGGCGAGCATCGCGCCGAGGCCGAGCAGCATGTGCTCGATGTCGTTGTCGGACAGGATGGCCAGCGGCCGCTCGACCGAGACGGCGGCGTCGATCAGCGCCTGCGCCAGGCTGCGCGCGCTGCGCAACGCGTCGCCGTAGCTGAGCCGCCGCCAATCGCCGCCCTGGACGCGCTTGGCGACCAGCGTGCGATCGGGATGGCGCTCTGCCGTGTCGATGAAACGGTCGGTGAGCCGCTTCGGATACGGCCGAAGCGCTTCGCGCGACACGACCAGCACCGCACCGTCGGGACGACGCGTGAGATCCGCTTGCAGCGAGCCGCCGAGCGGCAGCGCGCGGTACCTGGCAGCGCTCACGGGACCACCTTCGTGCGTCGCACTCCGGTCGTCGCCCTTGGGCGGCCCGGCGGGCTCATGCCTTCGTCACCTTCCCGGCCTTGCCCTCGAGGAAATCGCGCATGCGGATCTTGGCCGCATCGTCGCCCGACGCGATCGCCGCCATCAGCGACTCGGCAAAGAGGCCCTCGCTCTGGCCCATCTCGGCGATGCGCGGCAAGGCGTGCATGACGGCGAAGTTCGAGAGCGGTGCGTTGGCCGCGATCCTGGCCGCGAGCTGCATCGCCCTGGCGATGCCGCTACCGGCCTCGACGACATATTGCGACAGGCCGATCGCCTGCCCCTCGTGCGCGTCGTAGATGCGGCCGGTCAGCATCATGTCGGCCATGCGAGCGACGCCGATCAGGCGCGGAATGCGCGCCGAGCCGCCGCCGCCGACGAAGAGGCCGCGCTGGCCTTCGGGCAGCCCGTAATACGCGCTCGGCTCGGCGACGCGCACATGGCACGCGCTCGCCAGCTCGAGGCCGCCGCCGACGACGGCGCCCTGCAGCACGGCGACGACCGGCACGCGGCCGAGCTGGATCTGGTTGAACGCCGCGTGCCACGAGCGTGAATGAACGATGCCTTCGGCGGCGCTGTGCTCCGTCAGCTCGGAAAGATCGAGCCCGGCGCAGAAATGCTCGCCCTCGCCGCTCAGGACGACGGCCCGTGTCACCTCGGGCAAATTGACGAAAGCGGTATGCAGCTGCGCGACCAGCCGGTCGTTGATGGCGTTGCGCTTGGCCGGGCGATGCAGGCGGATGTGCAGCACCGCGCCGGCCGGCTCGACGCGAAGCAGGTCGAGCGCGGCGAGCAGCGCAGGCAGCGGCGAGGCGTTGCGGCCAGCCTCTGAAGAGGACTTCATTGGTTAATCATAGTAAGTATTACGATGTCTCTACTTAGGGAGTTACCCCATGATAAATGGCAATCCACAGGACCGGTGTTGGCAAGCAATGGTTATGATTTCGAACTGAATGACGCGTCGGTCACGAAGAGGCCGGGTCGCGCACACTTGCACGTCGGCCACCAGTCAGGCCGATACGGAGACAACGATGAGCCGATCCGTTCGCGCCCTCGCCCTCTTCGTCGTCGCGACGGCGTGTGCCGCCGTGGTCGCGCTGGCGCAGCCCGGGCCGGCCTGGCCGACCAGGCCCATCCGCATGATCGTCACCTTCCCGCCCGGCGGCTCGTCGGATGCG
>DAIMIM010000402.1:0-3281 GCA_036722755.1 Caldimonas sp.
GTCGGGCTGGCCTTGATGCCCAGCTTGTGCTCGATGCTGACGCACCAGGCGTCGTTCCTGGCGCCCAGCGAGCCATCAGCGCCAACGAGAAACTTCGGCACGATGAACAGGCTGATGCCCTTGACGCCTTCGGGAGCGCCGACCACCCGCGCCAGCACCAGATGGACGATGTTGTCGGCCATGTCGTGCTCGCCATACGTGATGAAGATCTTCGTGCCGAAGATCCGGAAGCGGCCGTCACCGAGCGGCTCGGCCCGCGTTCGCACCTGCGCCAGGTCGCTGCCAGCCTGCGGCTCGGTCAGGTTCATGGTGCCGGTCCACTCGCCCGAGATCATCTTCGGGATGAAGCGCTGCTGCTGCTCCGGCGTGCCCGCCGTCAGCAAGGCCTCGATCGCACCGTCGGTCAGCAGAGGACACAGGGCGAAGCTCAGGTTCGCGCTGTTGATCATCTCGATGCACGCAGCGCCGATCGTCTTCGGCAACCCCTGGCCTCCGAAGGTCTCGGGATGCTGCAAGCCTTGCCAGCCGCCCTCGCCGAACTGCCGAAAGGCCTGCTTGAATCCAGGCGTCGTCGTCACGACGCCTTCCTTCCACGACGACGGATGGATGTCGCCTTCGCGGTTGAGCGGCGCCAGCACCTCCCGGCTGAAACGCGCGCATTCCTCGAGCACGGCCTGTGCCGTCTCGAGACCTGCGTCGGCGAAGCCCGGCAGCGTCGCGATCCGTTCCAGATCGGCCAGTTCCTGCATGCAGAACAGCATGTCCTTGACGGGCGCGGTGTAGCTCATGGCGATGTCCTTCGATGGGCGTGTGACACGGCAAGAAAAAGCCCGCCGGGCCGATGCATCGGACGAGCGGGCGGTTGCGAGCGAATGCGCTCAGAGTGCGGCGACGAGCTCGGGCACGGCGACGAACAGGTCCTGCACCAGGCCGTAGTCGGCGACGCTGAAGATCGGGGCCTCCTCGTCCTTGTTGATCGCAACGATGACCTTGGAGTCCTTCATGCCGGCGAGATGCTGGATCGCGCCGCTGATGCCGATGGCGATGTAGAGCTGCGGCGCGACGATCTTGCCGGTCTGCCCCACCTGCCAGTCGTTGGGCGCATAGCCTGCATCGACCGCGGCGCGGCTGGCGCCGAGCGCGGCGCCGAGTTTGTCGGCGAGCGGCGTCAGCACGGCGTTGAACTTGTCGTTGGAGCCGAGCGCGCGGCCGCCCGAGACGATGATCTTGGCCGAGGTGAGCTCGGGGCGATCGTTCCTGGCGATCTCGGAACCGACGAACGAGGCCTTGCCCGAATCGCCCGTTGCGACGACGGTCTCGACGCTGGCCGATCCGCCGCTGGGAGGCGCCGGATCGAAGCCGGTGGTGCGCACCGTGATCACCTTGACCGCGTCGAGGCTCTGCACCGTGGCGATGGCGTTGCCGGCATAGATCGGCCGCTCGAAGGTGTCGGGCGCGTCGACCTTGGTGATGTCGGAGATCTGGCCGACGTCGAGCCTGGCGGCGACGCGTGGCGCGATGTTCTTGCCCGACGCTGTCGCGGCGAACAGGATGTGGGTGTAGCCGGACGCGAGAGCAAGCACCTGGGCGGCGACGTTCTCGGCGAGCCCGTGCGCGAACGCCTCGCTGTCCGCATGCAGGACCTTGGCGACGCCGCCGATCGCCGCCGCCGCTGTCGCGGCGCCGGACGAGCCGCTTCCGGCGACCAGCACATGCACGCTGCCGCCCAGCGCCGCCGCGGCACTGACGGTGTTGAGCGTGGCCGGGCGGATGCTCGCGTTGTCGTGCTCGGCGACGACGAGCGCCTGGATATCAGCCATCAGATCACCTTCGCTTCGTTCTTGAGCTTCGCGACCAGCGTCGCGACGTCGGGCACCTTCACGCCTGCCCCGCGCTTGGGCGGCTCGCTCACCTTCAGGGTCTTCAGGTGCGGCGTGACGTCGACGCCGAGGTCGGCCGGCTTGAGGACGTCCATCTGCTTTTTCTTCGCCTTCATGATGTTCGGCAGCGTCACGTAGCGCGGCTCGTTCAGGCGCAGGTCGGTGGTAACAACGGCAGGCAGCTTCAGCTTCAGCGTCTCGAGACCGCCATCGACCTCGCGCGTGACGGTCGCGAAACCGTCGGCGACTTCGATCTTCGACGCGAAGGTCGCCTGCGGCAAGTCGGCCAGCGCGGCCAGCATCTGCCCGGTCTGGTTGCAATCGTCGTCGATCGCCTGCTTGCCGAGGATGACGAGGCCGGGCTGCTCCTTGTCGACCAGCGCCTTCAGCAGCTTGGCCACCGCGAGCGGCTGCAGCTCGCCGTCGTGCTGCACGAGGATGGCGCGATCGGCGCCGATCGCCATGGCCGTGCGCAATGTCTCCTGGCATTGCTGGACGCCGCACGAGACCGCGATCACCTCGGTGACGACACCCTTTTCACGCAGCCGCACCGCCTCTTCGATGGCGATCTCGTCGAACGGATTCATGCTCATCTTGACGTTGGCGATGTCGACGCCGCTGCCATCGGACTTGACCCGAACCTTGACGTTGTAGTCGACGACGCGCTTGACAGGGACGAGAACTTTCATCGAGGCGGCTCCTGCGACCGAAGGGACAATCGAACGATCGTGCTATTTTAGCCAGCACGTCGGCGACCGCATCTTTCCCCCGTCGACGCAGCCTCTTCCCCTCAGGTCGGCGTCTTCGGCACCGACTTGACCTGCGGCAGGTCGTCGCAAACGAAGCTGACCTCGGGCGTCTGCACCTTGAACAGATGCCAGCCGGACGTCGCGCTGACGATGACAAGCGCGTGCTTTCCTTGCGAGTCGCAAAAGTCGTTGGCGATCTTGATGCCGCGCGCCTTGATCTCAGCATCGGTGGGCGATCCGCCACCGGCGCTCGGCCGGACCTTGTACGTGTCCGGCCCCGTCTTCACGATGTCCTGCGCGGGCTTCATCCAGTTCGACACGGTCGAGCAGCCGCAAAGCGCAAGCGCGGCTGCCGTGATGCCCAGGGATGCGAAGATGGATTTCATCGATGTCCTTTTTTCAGCGACCGAGAAGCTCCGCCACGAGCCAGCGCACCGCGGCCCATCGGAGCACGGCAACTCTAAAGGTGAAAACCAACCACGAGGTGTCGGCTTGTAGCCCGATTGCGAGGCGTTGTGCTCGCTTGCGTCGCCCTGACTGCGCCTCGCTATGATCCCTGCACGCCCGCCCAGGTGACGGAATCGGTAGACGTAGCGGGCTTAAAACTCGCAGCCGCAAGGCGTGCGGGTTCGAGTCCCGCCCTGGGCACCAA
>DAIMIM010000403.1:0-3239 GCA_036722755.1 Caldimonas sp.
AGATTTGCGCGCCATCCTTGCTTGGACAGAGATGAACCAGAAGTATACCGCCGACTATGTCAAGGAACAGCTGAGCTACGGTAGGCAGTTGTTGAAGTCCGAAGAGATTGTGCGAAAGCATCCTGAGGATGTTACAGATCAATACATGGCTATGATTAGGAACTTGCGCGCAACAATGGACCCCGATTATTTGCCTTAACAAGCAACTGAAAAACTGTGCGTGATGGCGGAGCGCATTAGACGGCGCTCCGCTTTTTTTATCTGCGAACGATCATCTCCCGAGGGCAAAAGCTCGCTGGCAATCGCATAGCTTTTGTTAGCCTAAACCGAGCCAGTTTAGGCCCTGTTCGTCACCTGTTAGGAGCCTGTTCCTGGCCTGTTTTTGAAAACCTGGAACCGCCTGCGCATACCGGTGAAGGCGACCACGTTGTCCGGCGCATGGAGACCGCGTGATCCGGTCGATGACGACCAGGGCGGCGCACGAGCTTGATGGCGCCGTTGGATTTATTTTCTGATCTCAGTATTCGAGGTTCGGGTCAAGCGATAGGTGGAGCCCGTGCGCGGCGCGAAGTGACCGCCACGAGTCAAACGCAGCGCCGCGCATGGGCGGGCCGGATGGCGCGTTGTTCATTTCTTTGCTCCTGTCGGCGGTTTCGTGACCGTCGTATCCGCCGCGCTCGGCCCCGGCGCTGTGGTATCCGACTTGGCCGTCTTGGGATCGCGCATCGATGGCCCATCGAGCGCAAGACGATGAGCGTTATGCACGAGGCGGTCGAGGATCGCGTCGGCGAAGGTCGGATCGCCGATGACCTCATGCCAGGCATCGACCGGCAACTGGCTGGTGATCAGCGTCGAGCCGGCGCCATAACGGTCCTCGACGATCTCCATGAGGTCGCGCCGCTGGTTGGCCGAGAGCCGGTCTGGGCCCCAGTCATCGAGGATCAGCAGATCGGCCTTGGTAAGCGTGCGGAACAGACGCGCGAAGCGGCCGTCTCCGTGGGCCAGTTCGAGATCGGCAAAGAGGCGCGGCACACGTGCGTAATGCACCGTATAGCCATCACGGCAGGCTCTCTGCGCCAGCGCGCAGCTGAGCCAAGACTTGCCGACACCGCACGGCCCGGTGATCAGCAGATTGCGATGTTCGGCAATCCAGCGGCCGGCGGCCAGTTGCTGGAACAGCGCCTTGTCGAGCCGTCGGGCGGCACGATAGTCGACGTCCTCGATCGACGCCTGGCCGTGGCGCAGCTTCGCATTGCGCAGCCGGCTCTTGAACCGCTGAGTGCCGCGATACGCCGCCTCGCGATCGAGCAGCAGCGCCAGCCATTCGGCAGGTGCGAGATCCCGGGCAGCGTCCTGCGACTGCAGTTCAACAAAGGCCTCGGCCATGCCATCGAGCCTCAGGGCTCGCAGCTGGTCGATGGTTGGATGGGTCAGCATTGGGTGTTTTCTCCTCAGTGGAAGTAGCGGGGGCCACGGATGTTCGCGTGCACGATCGCCGGCCCGTCCGTGGCGGAGGCAGGCCGTCGGCGATCGAGGTTGGTCTTCAGGATCGAGGTAACCGAGGTGTAGGAGCGCGCGCCAATCTCGAGCGCGCGGCCACAGGCGGCTTCCAGTCGCTCATGCCCGAAGCTGTTGGCGTGCCTGAGGATGCCGATCGTGGCGCGGAAGCCCTGCTCCGGATGCGTCTTCTCGCGTAGGATGATCTCGATCAGCGCCGATGTCTTCGGCCCGATCTCGTTCGCTCGGCCCTGGATGCGTTCCGGCGTCCAGTCGGCATAGCGCCGGTGGCTCGACGGCATGTGCTCGCGCACGGTCGTGTGCTTGCGGTTTGATGACGAACGCACGTGGACAGCGACGCGATTGCCGCGATGGAACAGCTCCACCGTGCGTGCCGTGATCCGCGCCCATAGCTCCTCGCGCAGCAACGCATGCGGCACCGAGTAGTAATGCTTCGCGACCTCGACGTGATAATCGAGGCCGGCCTTGCACTGCTTCCACTCGGCGTAGACGTAGGGCTCAGTCGGTAATGGCTTCAACGCTGGCTGGTCCAGTGCCTCAAACAGCGCGCGGCGGCTCGCGCCGAGATGCCGGGAGACGCGGTCGTTCAGCGCTGTGACACAATCACGGATCGCTGCGTTCAATTCGACGAGCGAGAAGAACCTGATGTTGCGCAGCTTGGCGATAATCCAGCGCGTCGCGACCTGCACGGCGACCTCGACCTTCGCCTTGTCGCGCGGTTTCCTCGGCCGTGCCGGCACGATGGCCGTGTCGTAGTGCACCGCCATTTCGGCATAGGCACGATTGACGCCCGGCTCGTAGAAGCAGGCCTTGGTGATGCCGGACTTCAGATTGTCGGAAACGACCATCGCCGGCACACCGCCGTAAAAGACAAAGGCGCGTGTGTGCGAGCCGATCCAGTCGGGCAGCGTCTGCGTGAAGGTTGCCTCGGCGTACGTAAAACTCGATGCGCCGAGTGCAGCGACAAACAGCTGGCAGGCATGCACCTCTCCGGTCGTGGCATCGACGATGTCAATCGTCGTGCCGGCGTAATCGACGAACAGCTTCTCGCCGGCCACATGGGCCTGCCGCATCGTCGGCGACAACCGGCCTTCCCAGGCCCGATAGAGTTCGCAGAACCAGCTGCGGCCGTAACCGTTGGGATGCGCGGCACGATATTCCTCCCAGACCAGTTGCAGCGTCACGCCCTTGCGACGCAACTCCCGGTGGATCGCCGGCCAGTCCGGCAGCGACCGCCAATCCTTGGCCGTGGTCCTAGGGACCGGATAGAGGCGCCTCTCCAGTGCGGCGTCGTCAAGATCGCCCGGCAGCGGCCAACCGACTCCGGCTTCGCGCGCCCGGCGCAGGCACGCTCCGGCGGCGGTCGGGCCAATCCCGAGACTGGAGGCAATCTGGCGCTTGGACAGGCCGGCGGCCGACAGCCGCAGGACGTCGCGGATCTTGCGCATGGGTAATCTCTGTTGGGCCATCCCCACTCCTCTCGAAAAAGGAGCGAAGTCCGGCTGATTCGCGGATCACCCAACGGCGTTCATCACGCCCGTCCACAGCCCTGTTGCCCTGGTCGCCATCGACCGGAACAGGTGGTCGTCATCCACCGGAAACGGTGGTCGCCTTCAACCGGAAGCCCTGGTCGCCATGGACCGGCGCGCGCACTTCAAGCCGATAGGGTTTGACAACCTTTCGAATGGTCACGCTGAATTTGTCAAATGGGGTCCGCTTGA
>DAIMIM010000404.1:0-3232 GCA_036722755.1 Caldimonas sp.
GCGGTTGTCGCGCTGGTCGAGATAGAAGCCGGTCTTGTGGCCGGTCGCGACGTCGAGGCCGAGCGTCCAGCCGTGCTCGCGAATGACGGCCGCTGTCGACGTCGCGTCGCCAGCGTTTTCGCCGCCATGCAGCCAGCCGATCACGGGCGGCAGGCCTTCGCGCTGCCGCGACGATGTGTCGCTGCGCTCGTAGAGACGCGCCGCGCCGGTGGCCTGGAGGAGCGCCGCGACGATCGCGCTCTTCCATCGTTCGACACCGGCCGACAGGAACTGCGCGCAGAGCGTGTCGCCGTAACGATCGACGACCAGCCCGGGCAGGCCGTCGGATTCGCCGTGCACCAAGCGAACGCCGTCGCTGGCGACCGCGAGCCGCGTCCGCATCGCAACAGCCGCCTCGACGCGGCGGACGAAAAACGCTGCATCGATCCGCTCGCTCTCGTCGAAGCTCCAGACGCGCAGGCGGATCAACGACTGCGCGCTGTAGGCGGCCCAGCCGAGAAAGGCGCCCTCGCTCGATTCGACCCGCACCGTCTCGCCCGGATCGGCCTTGCCGCCGGCGACGCTGCCCTCGAACACCCACGGATGGCGGCGCAGCAGCGATCGCTCCTTGCCGGGCTTGAGGCGCACAGCCTTCATGGCCCGGATGCCGGCGTGGCCGGCGCATCGGCCAAGCTGTGCTCCCGCTTCCACCCCACCGAGACGATCGGCGCGCTAGCCACGTTTCTTCGCGCGCGGATGCGCCGCGTCGTAGACCTTCGACAGGTGGCCGAAGTCGAGCTTGGTGTAGACCTGCGTGGTCGTGATGTTGGCGTGGCCGAGCAGTTCCTGCACGGCCCGCAGGTCACCGCTCGACTGCAGCAGATGCGAGGCGAACGAATGGCGCAGCATGTGCGGATGCACGTGCGCCGGCACGCCGGCCGCGATCGCCCTGGCCTTCAGGCGCGAGCGCACCTGGCTGGGCGTCAGCCGCGTGCCGCGCCGGCTCACGAACAGCGCCGCCTCGCCGGCGCGCGCCACCGCCGGGCGCGCCGCCAGCCAGGCGTCGAGCGCCCGCAACGCCGGCTTGCCGACCGGCACGCTGCGCCGCTTGCTGCCCTTGCCGAGGACGTGCGCGCTGGCGTCGGCCGCGTCGATCCAGCCCGCCGCGTCGGCACTCGCGCCGACGTCGAGGCCGACCAACTCGCCCACGCGCAGGCCGCAGCCGTAGAGCAGCTCGGCGATGCAGACATCGCGCGCGCCGAGCGCCGGATCGCCGGCGTCGTCACGGTGCTCGACCAGGGCGACCGCGTGGTCGACCGAGAGCGCCTTCGGCAAGGGCTTGGCGGCACGCGGCGCACGCACGCCGTCGACGGGATTGGCGGCGACGAGCCCGTCGCGGCCGAGCCAGCGATAGAAGCCGCGCCAGGCCGACAGCGCGATCGAGATGCTGCGCGGCGCCAGGCCGCCGCCATGCAGCTGCGCCGCCCAGCGACGGATGTGGTGCACTTGCGCCTCGCGCAGCGGAACCTGCACCGCCGACGCGAAGCCCTGCAGCCGAGCGAACGCCTCGCCGTACATCGCGAGGGTTCGCGCTGCCAGCCGCCGCTCGACCCTCAGGTGCTCGAGATGGCGGGCGATGTCCGCATCGATGGCGACGGCGTCGGCCTGGTCCGTCATCGATGCGCGCCGCCGCGCCCTCAGGTTGCCGGCAACAGCCGCGTCAGCGCCGCGCTCGCGACCTCGCCGATGCGGGCCAGGAACTCGGTGCCCATGTCGGCGGTGTAGCGGGTCGGGTCGGGCGATGCGAGCACGAGCAGGCCGAAGGCCGCGCTTAGGCTCTCGCTCCTCAGCGGGATCATCGCGATCGATGCGGCGTGAGCTGCATCGTCGAGCCATTGCACCGCCTCGAAGCCGGCGTTGACACCGCAAAAGGGAACGCCGAGGCTGCTGGCGAAGGCCTTCGCGTCGTCGCTCACCTTGCGCGCGAACGACAACGACGCGAAGGCTTCGGCGCCGCCCCAGACACGGATCGCCGCCTGCGGAATCATGAACTGGTGCTTGAGCTCGCGCACCAGCACGTCGGGCAGATCGGCGGCGTTGGCGGTGAGCATCAGGGCACGGGTCCAGCGGTGCAACTTGTCGGCGATGGCGACGTTGTCCTGGCCGTTTCGGATCATCTCGATGAATTGCCGCTCGAGACCCTTGATCTTGTCGCGCAGCATTTCCATCTGCCGCTCCTGCAGCGAGACGGCGCGCTGGCCGTGCGGGCTCGTCAGCTGCACCGCGCCGAGCAGTTCGGCGTGGCGCTCGAAAAAGCCCGGGCTGGCAGCCAGGTAGTTGGCGATGTCCGCCTCGGTGATGCCTTGCACGCCAGTCGGCGCTCCGCTCTGCGTGGTGGTCACAGTTCGATCTCTCCTTCGAAAACCGTTTCGGCCGGGCCGGTCATGAAGAGCGGCGCTTCGCCGCCCTGCCATTCGATCGTGAGCAGGCCGCCGCGCGTCTCGACATCGACCTTCGCATCGAGCAGGCCGAGCCGGATGCCGATGGCGACCGCGGCGCAGGCGCCGGTGCCGCAGGCCAGCGTCTCGCCGGCGCCCCGTTCGTGGACGCGCAGCCGGATGCGTTGCCGCGAGACGATCTGCATGAAGCCGGCGTTGACGCCGTGCCCGAAGCGCACATGGCGCGCGATGCGCGGGCCCTGCTCGGCAACGGGCGCGAGATCGACATCGGCGACGAATTGCACCGCGTGCGGATTGCCCATCGACACCACGGCGAGCTCGACGCTGCGACCCTCGCTCAGCTCGAGCGGCCAGAGCGCGAGGCCCGACTCGGTGGCGCGCGGCGCCAGCAGCGTCGTGTCGAAGTGCAGATGCGCGCGATCGAAGTCGGGCGCGCCCATGTCGACGGTAACGCGGCCATCGTCTTGCAGGCGCAGGGCAAGGCGGCGATTCATGGTCTCGACGACCAGCGTCGTCTTCTCGCTGAGCCCCTTGTCGCGCACGTAGCGCACGAAGCAGCGCGCGCCGTTGCCGCAATGCTCGACTTCGTCGCCGCTGCCACCGTTGAAGATGCGATAGCCGAAGTCGACGCCGGGGCCGGGCGACTTGTCGACGACGAGGATCTGGTCGGCGCCGACGCCGAAGCGGCGATCGGCGAGCAGTTGCATCTGGGCCGGGCCGAGGCCGAGCGGCTCGCGCGTCGCGTCGAGCACGACGAAGTCGTTGCCCGCGCCCTGCATCTTGGTGAAGCGAAC
>DAIMIM010000405.1:0-3218 GCA_036722755.1 Caldimonas sp.
GGGTCGACTGTGAGCTCTCCATGCTCCGCTTGACGAATCCGAAAGCAGCCGGCTGCAGCGGCTCGACAGTGAGTAGGTAGGTACTAGCCGTGGAGGCGTTCGTTGCCCGCAACATCGCCATTGGTACGACCTCTACCCGGCCTGGAAAGCGCTCGCTGCACTTCGCCCATGAATCTTCCGTGGTCGAACTCCGCCTTGCCGACGATCTCCAGGATGTGCCCGTTGAGCCTCTTACGATCCTGTGTCGTCAGGTCCTTCGCCGTCACCACGACGATCGGAATCTGCGCGGTCGAGGCATCATCCTTGAGTGCCTCAACGACTTCGAAGCCATTGACCTCCGGCATCTCCAGATCAAGGGCAATCAGGTCCGGCCGAAAGCGCCGCGCTAGCTCTATGCCTTCACGCCCGCCAGGCGCGCGCAGCACAGTGCAGCCGCGTTGATGCAACTGACCGGCGAGTAGTTCAACCGCACCCACGTCGTCGTCGATCACAAGCACCGTGGTCTCGGACTCGCCTTCCGAAGTCAGCCCCAGCTGCTTCAGCCCTTTTGCGAGTGCGTCACCACCGATCGGCTTTTGCAGGACCAGCGCAGCACCCAACGAGAAGCCAGCGCGGCGGTCGGCCAAGACGGACACGACGACGATCGGCACGCCCTCCCATGCCGCTGTTTTTTTCAGGCGACCGAGGAACTCCCAGCCGTCCATGCCCGGCAGATGGATGTCGAGCGTGATCACTGCCGGAGTGCACTCGCCCACGATCGCCAGCGCAGCCTCTGCCGACACGACGTGTCGCACGATGAAGCCGTTTGCCTCCAGCTGTGCCTGCATCAGCGCAGCTGCGGCCTCGTTGTCCTCGATGACAAGAGCGAGTTGTTGCTTGACGAGTGGTGCCGCTTCCACTTTCGTGCGGCCATCTGCCGGTTCGCCCTCGGCTCGTAACGGCAGCCATACCGTGAAACAGCTGCCCTTGCCGGGCTCGCTGGTTACCGCGACCGTTCCTCCATGAAGCTGAGCGAGGCGGTGCACGACAGAAAGGCCGAGCCCTGTGCCCTCGACCTTGGGCATCTTGCTCGCGATCTGCGTAAACGGCGTGAAGAGCAGGCCCATGGCGTCCGCAGCAATGCCGATACCGTCGTCGGAGACCGAAATCTCGACGAACCGATCGAAATCCGTCGCTGGCAGGGGCAAGCGAACACCATCACTGAAGCCTGGCAACCCGGCCTCGGCCCGCTGACGGTCGACGGCCTCGGTACGCAATGTCACTTGGCCGCCTTGCGGGGCGAACTTGACGGCGTTAGAGACCAGATTGAGCAGGATCTGCTTGAGGCGCCTGGGATCGGCGACAAACGTTCCCACCGCGCCGTGCGGGTCGGCCCGCAGACTGATCCCTTTGGCCTGCGCCTGGTTGGCCAGCAAAGCCAAGGCGTCAGCCAGCGCTGGTTCCAGTTGAATCGGCTCGAGGTTGATTTCGACCTTGCCGGCCTCGATCTTTGACAAGTCCAAGATGTCGTTGATGAGCGACAGCAAGTGGTGACCACTGCGAAAGATGTGCGTGGCGAAATTGCGCTGGTTGTCTGAGTCGCCGCCCCTGCCGGCCTGCAGCAGCTCGGCGAAGCCGATGATCGCGTTCAGCGGAGTGCGCAATTCGTGCGACATGTTGGCGAGGAATTCGGTCTTGTGCTGGGTCTGCTCCTGCAACAGAAGGTTCGAGTCGCCGAGTTGCGCGTTGAGCGACTCGAGTCGCGCGCTCGCCTGCTGCAGGTCGGCGGCGCGTTGCCGCTCTTCGGCGTGCGCTGCGGTCAGGCGCGCGTGAAGCAGGCCGTTTTCGAGCAGCAACACCACGAGCACGAAGCTAGCCGCGAGCAGTCCGTAAAGGCGTCCCGCGTAAAAGCCGAGATCGAATCGGCCTGCGTTGAGCAACGCGGAAAGCGCGATGTCGAACAGCCACGCACACATGACGACCATCAGCCACAGGTCGAGCACAGAGTGGGGTCGTCGGCGCCATAGCACGAGCAAGGCGAAGAGAGAGCTGAACCAGACCGTCGAGACGACGCCGACCATCGCTGGCGTGTAGTGGTTGCCCACCATGATGGCCGGCAACGCATCATGGCTGCCGAGGGCGAGCGCGGCGAAGCCTATGACCACGACTGTTACCCCGCCAGCAGCGCCAAAGATCGCCGGGGCACCCCTGGCTGATGTAGGCATGTTCTCGCGCTTGCTCCCGCGCAGCGCAGCGTAGGCGATCACGAACAGGGGGAAGCCCCCGTGCCAGAACATGTAGAGCCAGGCGGTGCTCTGCGGGCCGGCGCCGAGCAGGCCGCCCGGCGCGAACAAACCCGGGAAGCTGAGAGCGTGAGCGATGGTCGACAGTGCCGTGAAGGAATAGCCAGCGGCCAACACGAGAACCGCGCTCGAGCTAGCGATACGGAACTGACCAAATAGCAGAACGGCCGTGATCAGGTCGGTGACCACCAGCGCAGCCTCATAGCCTGGGATGAAGGCCTGAATCTGCGGTAGGGGTTGCTTGGCGAACGGAGCGGCTGCGGCGAACAGCGCAGCCGACAGCAAAACCACGACAAGGGCGAATCGGCGCTCACCCGGCGAAGCCGGCCAAGTCGACAGTAGCGTCGCGGCAGAAGGGGGGTCGCGAGGGATCTCGACACTCGATGTCACCATCGAATCAGAACATATTCCCGGCCGAGGGGCTCAAGTCCTCAGGGCGACAACGCGCAATTGAAACGGTTTGGGCGGCTGCCGAGGCGTCAGAGCGCACACGGGGTCGCAGCCGGCGGCGGTGGGAGCGCCTATCGGGTCGAACAGACTCTCCCTCGACGCTGGCGCGCCCCGCATCGTGTGGAGAGTCCGAGTTCTAGCGACGCTCGTTCCAATGTCCGCTCTCCGGCGACGAATCTGAAGTGTGCGACTTCCGCTCTGGGTCGTGAGTTCCCGTTCGCCACTTGCAAGAGCGGCCTTTGGCGGCCGCGTTCGAGCTTCATTCACTCGACCTGCCGGTGAGGGACCGGTTCAAAAGTAGAGCGGACTGCCGAGGCGATGAGGTGTCAGCGTCTGGTTTCGGCGATCGCTGTCATTGGGGCGCCGAAATCGAACGGCGGGAGCTAGTCTTAAGCGGTCGTTCGGTGCCGCCGAGTTGAAAGGCAGCTTGTGGCGGCGGATTCAACCGGTCAACGCAACACATTCGCTGAACATCTCAGCGGGCGT
>DAIMIM010000406.1:0-3214 GCA_036722755.1 Caldimonas sp.
CGCACCGTCATCGGCGGCTCGGCCTGCCCGCCGGCGATGATGAAGGCGTTCCAGGAACGCTACGACGTGCAGGTGCTGCATGCCTGGGGCATGACGGAGATGAGCCCGGTCGGCACCATCGCCACGCTGAAGGGCCAGCAGCTCGGCAAGAGCGCCGAGGAGCGCTTCGCGATCCAGGCCAAGCAGGGCCGTGCCGTCTACGGCGTCGACATGAAGATCGTCGGCGAAGAAGGCGAGGAGCTGCCGTGGAACGGGCACGATTCCGGGCAGCTCATGGTGCGCGGGCCCTGGGTGATCTCACGCTACTTCAAGGACGAAGGCGGCGACCCGCTGGTCAGGGATGCCGAAGGCAACGGCTGGTTTCCGACCGGCGACGTCGCCGCGATCGATGCCGACGGCTTCGTGCAGATCACCGACCGCTCGAAGGACGTCATCAAGTCCGGCGGAGAGTGGATCGGCTCGATCGACCTCGAGAACATCGCCATGGCGCACCCTTCGGTGCAGATGGCCGCCTGCATCGCCGCCAAGCACGCGAAGTGGGACGAGCGGCCGCTGCTGCTGGTCGTGAAGAAGCCCGACTCGGCCGTCACGAAGCAGGAGCTGATCGACTTCTACGACGGCAAGATCGCCAAGTGGTGGACGCCCGACGACGTCGTATTCATCGATGCGATCCCGCTCGGCGCGACCGGCAAGATGCTGAAGAACCGCTTGCGCGAGAAGTACGCCAACCACCTGCTCGAGCCGGGCTGACGTTTCGCTCACTCAGTTCGCCGCGATCACCTGCGCCGCCGCGTTGACGACCGCGGCGATGCGGCCGATGTCGCGAAGCTGCTGCGTCGTCATGCCTTCCTTCTTCAGCAAGGCGTAGTGCGAGGCGACGCAGAAGTGGCACTTGCCGACGATCGATGCGGCCAGTGCATAGGCCTCGAACTTCTTCTTGTCGACGCCGCCCGAGCTCGCATAGGCGTTCATGCGCAACTCGGCGCGCTGCGTCTTCAGGTCCGCGTCGTCGGCCATCTCGACGTAGGGATACCAGATGTTGTTCATGCCCATGAGCGCAGCGGCCGTCAGCGCGGCGTTCGCCTCGGCTGCGGGCGCGGCGGCCTTGAACGCATCGACGAGCGGCTTGCTCTTGGCCGCGAAGGCGGCCGCCAGCGCGACGCCGAGCGCGTCTTCGGGCGCCAGGCTCGAGCGGGCGATGGCGCCGTCGAGGTTGAGGCGGATGTCCTTCGCGTAGTCGGGAATCTGCTCTTTGATCGTGTTCAGGAATTCCATGGTCTTCTCCGTGAGCCGGGATGAAACAAGCCCGCCGAGGCGGGCTGGTCGGTCAGAGCACCGGCGCGCTCAGAGCGTCTGGCCGCCGACCGTGCGATTGCACGGGCAGAGCTCGTCGGTCTGCAGGCCGTCGAGGATGCGCAGCACCTCGTCGGGATTGCGGCCGACGTTGAGGTTGTTGACGCTGACGTGCTGGATCGTGCCTTCGGGATCGACGATGAAGGTCGCGCGCAGTGCCACGCCCTCGTTCCTGTCGCGCACGCCGAGCTGGTCGACGAGCGAGCCCTTCGGATCGCCGAAGCTCCAGTGGCCGAGCTTCGACAGATCCTTGTGGTCGCGGCGCCAACCGAGCTTGGAGAACTCGTTGTCGGTCGAACCGCCGAGCAGGACGGCGTCTCGCTCCTCGAACTGCGATGCCAGCTTGTCGAAGCCGGTGATCTCGGTCGGGCAGACGAAGGTGAAGTCCTTCGGCCAGAAATAGATGACCTTCCACTTGCCGGGAAAGCTCTTCTCGGTGAGGGTCTCGAACGCCGAGACGCCGTTTTCCTCGTGGTGGTTGAAGCCGGGCTTGACGCCCTGGACGCTGAAACTTTCGAGCTTGTCGCCGATGGTTTTCATTGCATGGATTCCTGTGTGAGTGGTCGAGCGCCGATGCGGCGCCACAGGAACCAAGCTTAGGCTATCGACAACTGTCTTCTAATCGTTATTACCTAATCCGGCGATCGGCTCAGGCAAGGTCGCCGGCCAGGCTGGCGAGCGTCTCGGGAGCGATCGAGACGTGGGCCGGATAGTGGGTGTGGTCGCAACCGAGCTTGGCGCTGGCGCCGGCCCGCAGCGCGTCGCGGGTCGGCTTGCCAAACTCGAAGCGCAGGAAGTGGACGGCCGACGTCTTCTCGTCGTTCTCCCGGTCGAGGTCTTCATCGGCGATGGCGTAGCTGCGCGCGTGGCCCTCGACCTCGACGAAGACACGATCCTCGACGCTGATCAGCCGCCCGAGCTCGCGCTTGCGCTCGTTCGGATCGGGATATTCGATCAGCAGGGTCGCCTTCCAGTTCGAGCCGTCGGGAACGAGGGCGGCGTAGGCGTCGATCTCGCTCTGGATGCCAGCATCGTCGAAGATCTTCTCGATGTGCAGCATCTCGTGCACCTGCCGGCGGACCGTCGTCTCGTCCTCGAACTGGATACTCAGATGCTCACCGAGATGCACCGTGCGCAGGCGCCGGTGGGCGATGAAGGCAGCCCTGCTCGATGCCCGGATCTTCGCGTACGCCTCGAGCGTGAGGAGACTGTCGCGCGTGATCATTCGTGCTCCTGTTCGAGGCCGTAGGCGCGCCTGAGGAGGCTCAGCGGATGGCGCAGCGGCACCTGGGGCAGGCCGTTCTCGGCCATGCCCTGGGCGATGTGGTGGCCGGCCAGCGCGCAGTCGGAGCTGATGACATCGGGGTCGTCATCGCCCATCGCCTTGAAGACGGGCTTGCCGATCTTCATCGCCACCGGGTGGGTCGCCGTCTTCACGCCGTAGGTGCCGGCATGGCCCGAGCAGCGCTCGACGGTGTTGAGCTGCACCGTCACGGTCTTGCCGATGAGCTTGAACATCTCCTCGGTCTTGCGGCCGATCTTCTGGACGCGGCCATGGCAGGGCACGTGGTAGCTCACCTTGCCGAGCGGCGTCGTGAAGTCGGTCTTCAGGAGGCCGTCGCGGTGGCGCGCGATCAGGTACTCGAACGGATCGAACATGGCCGCCTGCACCGCCTTGACCGCGGCGTCGTCGGGAAAGAGCAGCGGCAGCTCCTGCTTGAACATCAAGGTGCACGACGGGATCGCGGCGACGATCGCCCAGCCGGCCTGCGCATAGCGCGCCAGCACCGGGATGTTCGCCTTCATCAGCTTCTCGACGCCCTCGAGATCGCCGAGCTCGAGCTTGGGCATGCCGCAGCAG
>DAIMIM010000407.1:0-3197 GCA_036722755.1 Caldimonas sp.
TCGTCATGGAGGCCGATCACTTCTGCATGCACTGGCGCGGCGTCAAGGACGACGAATCGATGATGACCAACAGCGTGATGCGCGGCGCGTTCCTCAAGGACTCCAACCTGCGCCGCGAATTCCTGTCGCTCCTGACGAAGAAGGACTGAGATGCTGGTCCGCCTCCTCTACGCCAGCCGCACCACCCCATCGGTGAACGCCGAAGCGATCGCCTCGATCCTGAAGAAGTCGAAGGCGCACAACGCGGAGGCGGGCATCACCGGCGTGCTCTGCGTGTGCCTCAACGCCGGCATCTTCATGCAGGTGCTCGAAGGCGCGCGCGACGCGGTCAGCGAAACGTACAACCGCATCGCCCAGGATCCGCGGCACAGCCAGGTCGTGCTGCTCAGCTACGACGAAATCGACGAGCGCAATTTCTCGAGCTGGTCGATGGGACAGGTCAACATGAACCGGCTCAACCCTGCCCTGCTTCTCAAGTACTCGGAGCGGGCTGCGCTCGACCCCTACGCCGTCTCCGGCAAGGCCTCGCTCGCGCTCTTCAACGAGCTGGTCGCGACCGCATCGGTCGGCACCCAAGCCTAGCGCCGCACCGGGCCCGCGCCGGGCGCGGCAGAGCAGACTCAGGGGCAGTTGTTGCGCGCCGCGCCGCGCGCCACGCCGGCCGCTGCCCGCGGCGAGGCAGAGCTGCCGAGGAAGCCGGTCTGCGGCAACGCGACCGGCTCGCCGCCAGTTCGGCGCGCATCGACGGCGCGCGACGCGCACGACGCGCGCGCGTCGCGATCCGACATCGAGGAGCAGCGCGACATCGCGACACGGAACTGGCTGTCGCCCGGCATCGCGCAATCGGTCGCGGCGGCACCAGTCCTGATGGCGCTGCCTGCAGCAGGCGGACGCGACGCGTCGCGTCGCACGTCGTCGGTGACGATCGGGGCGGGGGCCGAAGGTGCCCCGGTGCGGGTCAGCGGATCGGGTCGCGCCGCCATGCGCGCGGCGGCGGAACGCGTGCGCGAGTCGCTGCGATCCGAGGAAGCGGCCGGCGGCACCGGCGTGCCGAGCTGCATGGCGCCGCCGGTGGTCGGCGAGCCGGTGTCCACGCCGGCTGGAATGCGCGTCGTTTCCGACGTGTTCGGGCTGTCGCGCGGCGGCGTTTTCACAGGGACGGTCTGCGCGCCGACGGGCAGAGACGTCAGCAAGACCGCAGCGACAGCGGCGATCGTCGCGACCAGCAAAGCGCCGGTGGCCCCCTGGCGAAGCGCCTGAACGACAGAAGCGAAGCGGTTCACGGCGATCTCCTTGCAGCGTATGCAACGAGTCTCCGCGCCCGAACGGTCGTGTCGCGTCGGACGGCACCCCGTCACGGGTACAGCGATCTCCCTGCGAGCGCCGTCGACCTCAAACAGCCTTCTTGGCAGCCTTCTTCCTGGACAACTTCGCGGCGGGTTTCGCAACAGGTTTTGCCACGGTTTTCGTCGCATTCTTGGCGGCGCCGCCTGCTCCGGCCTTGCCCGGCCGCTCGGGCCGCGGCTCGAACGCGAAGACGACCTTGCCTTCCTTCGCATCCCAGGCCAGGCGCGCCTTGAATTTGCGCCGCGTCTTGTTCGAGACGAAGCCTTCGAGCAGATCGGTGGCTCCGGTCGCGAGCAGCTTGGTCATCTGCTCGCGCGCGACCGGCTGCTGCAGGATCACCTTGCCGCTCTTGAAGTCGCAGGTCACGTTGACGCCGACCGCGTGCTCGCAGATGTAGTTGCTGCCGAACTCGTAGACCTTGCCCTGCGTCTTGGGACAGATGCCGAGCGACTCCTGGTCGCCGAAATCGACCGGCTCGCCCGACTCGCCTTCGCGCTTCGCGTCTTCGCCGAAGTCGAACTCGAGCTTCCAGTTGTTCAGCTCGTCGTCGCGCACCAGCTTCATTTCGGCCGTGAACGGCCAGCCCGCTTTCGATCGGAAGCCTTCCAGCGGGCCGATGCGCTTGTCGCGCAGGAACGCCTCGACTTCGGCCAGCTCGAAGGCGCGCCCGCCCGGGATCTTGCTGATCGAAAAGCCGCAAGCCTCGACCGGCGTGCGCTTGGGATCATCGGCCTTGCCTTCGGGATAGCCGATGCAGGCGTAGCGACGGTAGTTCTCCTTGACCGTGCCGCCGCAGTTCGGGCAGGGCGCGGTCAGCGTCGCGTAGTCGCCGGGGATGGTGTCGCGGTCGTATTCCTTGGCCTTGCGAACGATGCGCTCGGCCATCTCGGCGATGCTCTGCATGAAGGTGCCGCGCTCGAGGCGGCCCTTTTCCATCTCGGCGAGCTGGTACTCCCAGTTGCCGGTGAGCTCGGGCCTGGTCAGATCCTCGATGTCGAGGCCGCGCAGCAGCGTCATCAGCTGGAACGCCTTGGCGCCAGGCACCAGCTCGCGGCCTTCGCGGTGGATGTATTTCTCGTAGATGAGGCCTTCGATGATGGCGGCGCGCGTGGCCGGCGTGCCGAGGCCTTTTTCCTGCATCGCCTCGCGCATGTCGTCGTCGTCGATCAGCTTGCCCGCGCCTTCCATGGCCGAGAGCAGCGTCGCCTCGGTGTAGCGCGCCGGCGGCCGCGTCTTCAGCGCCTTGACGTCGACGCTCTCGGCGCGCGCCAATTCGCCGCTGCCGACTGCCACGAGGTTGGCGTCGTCTTCCTGCGCCTCGCGCCCGTACACGGCGAGCCAGCCGGGCCGGACCATGACCTTGCCGTTGGTCTGGAACCGGTAGTCCTTGCCGGCCTTGGCGACGGTCGAGATCCGTGTCGTCACCATGAATTCCGCCGCGGGGAAGAAGACGGCGAGGAAGCGCTTGGCGACCATGTCGTAGACCTTGGCTTCGATCTCCGAGAGGCTCTTGGGTGCCTGCAGCGTCGGGATGATCGCGAAGTGATCGGAGACCTTGGCGTTGTCGAAGATCTTCTTGGTGGGCTTGATGTAGCCCTCCTTCAATGCCGTCTTCGCATGCACGGCGAGCGCGCGCAACGGGCCGGGCAGGTCTTCCTTCGCGATCATCTCCATCGTCTGCTTCGCGACGGCGACGTAGTCTTCCGGCAGCGCCCGGCTGTCGGTTCGCGGATAGGTCAGCACCTTGTGCTTCTCGTAGAGCGCCTGGGCAATCGAGAGCGTGGTACGCGCCGAAAAGCCGAAGCGCGAGTTGGCCTCGCGCTGCAGGCTCGTCAGGTCGTAGAGCAGCG
>DAIMIM010000408.1:0-3197 GCA_036722755.1 Caldimonas sp.
TCGGAGTCTCGCCGCCGCACGAGTCGGCGCATCTGCACGTCGCCGGCAGCGCCCCCTACATCGACGACCTGCCCGAGCTGGCGGGAACGCTGCACGCCGCGCTCGGCCTTTCGCCGGTCGCGCACGGCCGCCTCGTCGCGTTCGACCTGGCGTGCATTGCGGCGATGCCCGGCGTCGTCGCCGTGCTGACGGCGAGCGACATTCCCGGCCCGAACGACTGCGGACCGGTCCTGCACGACGACCCGATCCTCGCGGACGGCGTCGTCCACTACCTCGGCCAGCCGGTCTTTGCGGTGATCGCCGAGACGCGCAACGCAGCGCGGCTCGCCGCGGCCGGCGCGAAAGCGGCGCTGCGCATCGATCCTTTGCCGGCGCTGCTCACTCCGGTCGAAGCGCACGCCGCGCAGAGCTACGTGCTGCCGCCGATGCATCTGGTGCGCGGCGACGCGCGCGCCGCCATCGACGCCGCGCCGCACCGCCTGGTCGACACGCTCGAGGTCGGCGGCCAGGAGCAGTTCTATCTGGAAGGCCAGATCTCGTACGCGATCCCGCGCGAGGACGAGGGCATGTTCGTGCACTGCTCGACGCAGCATCCGAGCGAGATGCAGCATCTGGTCGCGCGCTGTCTCGGCCTGCAGTCGCATCACGTGCAGGTCGAATGCCGGCGCATGGGTGGCGGCTTCGGCGGCAAGGAATCGCAATCGGCGCTGTTCGCGTGCGTCGCGGCGATCGCGGCGAAGACGCTCGCGCGTCCGGTCAAGCTGCGCGTCGATCGCGACGACGACTTCATGATCACCGGCCGCCGCCACTGCTTCCACTACGCCTACGAGATCGGCTACGACGACGACGGCCGCGTGCTTGGCGCCGAGCTGACGATGGTCTCGCGGGCCGGCTTCTCGGCCGATCTCTCGGGCCCGGTGATGACGCGCGCCGTCTGCCACTTCGACAACGCCTACTGGCTGCCCGACGTCGCCATTCACGGCTATTCCGCGCGCACCAACACGCAGAGCAACACCGCGTTTCGCGGCTTCGGCGGCCCGCAGGGCGCGATCGCGATCGAGAACATTCTCGACTCGCTCGCACGCCAGCTCGGCAAGGATCCGCTCGACGTGCGGCGCGTCAACTTCTACGGGCCGAGCCCGCTGCCAGGCGCTCGCGAGCGCGGCGAACGCAACGTCACGCCTTATGGACAGCTGGTCGAGGACAACGTCATCGACGCCCTCGTCGCCGAGCTCGAGACGACGAGCGACTACCGGGCGCGACGCGACGCCATCGCCCTGTACAACCGGACGAGCCCGGTGCTGAAGCGCGGCCTCTCGCTGACGCCGGTGAAATTCGGCATCTCCTTCAACCTCGTCCACCTCAACCAGGCCGGCGCGCTCGTTCATGTGTATGGCGATGGCTCGGTGCTCGTCAACCACGGCGGCACGGAGATGGGCCAGGGGCTCAACACGAAAGTCGCGCAGGTCGTCGCGCACGAGCTCGGCATCGGCTTCGACGCGGTCCGCGTCACCGCGACCGACACGCAGAAGATCGCCAACACGTCGGCGACGGCGGCGTCGACCGGCAGCGACCTGAACGGCAAGGCGGCGCAGGACGCGGCGCGGCAGATCCGGCAGCGCCTGGTCGATTTCGCAGCCGAGCGCTTCGCGGTCGATGCCGGCGAGGTCCGCTTCGCCACCGGCTCGGTCGCGATCGGCGGGGCGCGGACGATGACCTTCCGCGAGCTCGTCGTCCTGGCCTACATGGCCCGCGTCCAGCTCTGGTCCGACGGCTTCTACGCCACGCCCGGCCTGTCGTGGGACAAGGACACGATGCAGGGACGCCCGTTCTTCTACTTCGCCTACGGCGCGGCGGTGAGCGAGGTCATCGTCGACACGCTGACCGGCGAGTGGAAGCTGCTCGCCGCGCACCTGCTGCACGACGCCGGCCGCTCGCTGAATCCGGCCATCGACATCGGCCAGGTCGAAGGCGGCTTCATCCAGGGCATGGGCTGGCTGACGATGGAAGAGCTCGTCTGGCATCCGAACGACGGCTCGCCGAAAGCCGGCCTGCTGCTCACGCACGCGCCGAGCACCTACAAGATCCCGACCGCCAACGATTGCCCGCCGATCTTCGACGTCCGCCTCTGGCAAGGCGGCGGCGCCGATGGCGACAACGCCGCCGACACCGTCCACCGCAGCAAGGCCACCGGCGAGCCGCCGCTGCTGCTGCCCTTCTCGGTGTTCTTCGCGATCCGCGATGCGGTCTCGGCCGTCGGCGGGCACCGCGTCGATCCGCCCCTGTCCGCGCCGGCGACGAGCGAGTCGATCCTGCGCGCGATCACGGCGGTGCAGGCCGTCGAGGCGGAGCGAGGCGCGCCGTGATCGCGTCGATGCTTCGTCAGGTCGCATCGGCATGGCTCGATGCAGGGCGCAGCGCGGTCGTCGTCGAAGTGATCCGGGCGCGCGGCTCGGTGCCGCGCAGCAGCGGCACGCGCATGCTGGTCGCGCGCGATGCGATGGCGGGCACGATCGGCGGCGGACATCTCGAGCTGAAGGTGATTCATGCGGCTCGGGCGATGCTCGCTGACGTTGCGGATCGCACCGATGGCGCTGTCGCACGCCGCGAAGCGCACTTCGCGCTCGGCCCGTCGCTCGGCCAATGCTGCGGCGGCGCGGTAACGATCGCGATGACGCCGCTCGATGCCATCGCCCTGTCGGCATGGCCGGGGAGCGAGCCGCTCTTCCATCTGCAGTTGCATGGCGCCGGCCACGTCGGTCGCGCCATCGCGACGCTGCTCGCAACCTTCGACTGCCGCGTCGACTGGTTCGACGAGCGCGACGAGGAGTTTCCGGCGACGACCAATCTCGGCTCGCCGTGGCCTTCGCATGTGCACCAGTTCTCCGCCGACACGATCGAGATGGAAGTGGGCCGCGCTCCGCCCGGCGCGTTCTATCTCGTCCTCACCCACGAGCACGCGCTCGACCGGCGCATCGTCGAAAGAATCCTGCGCCGCGGCGATTTCGCCTTCTGCGGGCTGATCGGCTCGAAGACCAAGCGCGCGACATTCGTTCGCCGCCTTGCAGAACGCGGCGTCGCCGAGGCCGCGATCGAACGGCTGGTCTGCCCGATCGGCCTGCCCGGCATCGACGGCAAGGCGCCCGAGATCATCGCCGCGGCCGTGGTGGCGCAGCTGCTGCAGCTCACGACTTCGG
>DAIMIM010000409.1:0-3157 GCA_036722755.1 Caldimonas sp.
AGGTATTTCAACGGCGCTTCCGACGTGTTGATGATCTGGTGCGGATAGTCCGGGCCTGCCGGAATGAAGACGACGTCGCCGGCCTTCAAGGGAAGTCTCTCGCCAGCCACGCGGAGCGTTCCGCAGCCCTCCAGGATGACGAACATTTCCTCCTGCGCGTGATGAAGGTGATAGGGGCAGCCGCATTTTCCCGGGGCGAGGATGTCGAACGACGCACCGAGCTTTTGCGCGGCAGTGCCACGCGCAAGGCGCGAGCCCTGAGCGTCGTAGCACGGTTCTCGGACGAGCCGCTCCAGAGGAACGTCATTGAAGTTTCGAATGAGAGCACTGGCAAGCTCGGTGGCGCGGTCAGACATGTTGGCAAAGGCGGTGGCGGTTGAACCGAGTTGATCTCATGGCACCTGACGCTCGATGGAGGGGTTGGCCGCCTGGTTGCCTAATCGCTGACTGGCCCGCACTTCAATTCCGGGCTAGGAATCGTGTTGCACTTCTCAAATGCTTCGGCCTTGGTGGCTCCGCCCGTCGTTCGGAAGCGCGCAGAGCACTCCGTGCTCTCGGTACAGACCACGCCAAGTCTCGCAGTCTGTCGAGTCTGCAATACCTTGGGCCGGGCGTCTCGTGGCGGCAGACCAAACCGAGCGCAGCGGGCGCTAGGCTGTCCGCTCGATGGAGCAGTTAGGCGCCGCGACCGCATACCGGGTCAGCACCCCGCTGTGCATTTCCCTGATGCGTCGAACTCCATCGTTTTGCCGGAGAGCGGGATGTGAGCGGGCACCTTGACGGCCTTCATGAAAGCTTCCGTCTTGCTGCCCGGCCGAACCTTGCCGCCCACCGTACCGACCTCGTTCGCGTGCGAGGGGATCACCGACGCGGGCTTCACCAGCTCGTTGATCACGTAGGCTGCCTCGGCCGGACCGGTGCTGAAGCCATCACCCATGTTCATGACCGCGAGCTTTGCGTAGTAGTAGTTGCGCACCACCAGTTCCTGGTCCGCGAGGATGCCGGTGTCGCCGGAGAGGTAGGCCACGAGCCCGTTGCTGAACCGAAGGACATACCCGGTGGCCAGGCCGACGTCTCCGGCGATGCCCGCTTCCTTCATGGCCTTGCCGAGGTCGCCGCCGACGAAGTCGGGATCCACGCCGTTGCTGTGCAGCGCCGTCACCGTGGCGATGCGCACGCCACCAAGGGTCACGCTGCCGCCGAAGCGGGCGAGGATCGAGTCGGCGGGGTCGCCGCCGTTCGCCTTGAGCTTGGCAGCGAAGAAGGGCGGCATCTCGCTGCCGGTCACGATCTTCGATTCTTGGCGAGCGCGATGTTCACCGCGCTGGTGTTGGGCACGTCCGACACCGACATGTCCGGCTTCTCGCAGCTACCCGAGTTCGGCGCCTTGTTGTGCGCGTTCCCGATGTGGTCGCCGTGCATGTGACTCACGAGGATGATGTCGATCTTGCCCAGCCTCGGATCACTCGCGCCGGCAACCGTGCGCCCCGGGTCGTAGAGGATGCGCGTGCCGTTCGGGTCCTCGAAGACCAGCGCGCGATCCTGCGGGCAGAACTCGCCATCGATGCCGCCCAGGGGCGTCACCTTCACGGTCTGGGCCAGGACGGGGAAGGCCAGTGCGGCACTCAAGGCGCCCAAGGCTGCGATCCAGGTCGAGCGATTCATGGAACTTTGTAGACGACCGAAGCCGGATGTCCGGGTGCGCCGTACTCTCCTTGGACCGCTCCTTCACGAATCGAGACGGCGAAGGTGTATTCGTAGCCTTTGACCAGGCCGCTCTTGTCGGTGGTGTCCGGGCAGACGAGCACCACCGACCATCGCCCGTCGAACGGATACCCGGCTGCAGCGGCGCTCTGCGAGAGCGATGCGGCAGTCCAAAGACCCACCACGATTGCTGATCTCAGACGTGACGTCACATGTTCTCCGTTCATCGGTTGACTGCACTTCAGCCCACGGTGAACTGTCGGTGAGCGATTTGCCGCCGGGCAAGACGAATCGCTGCGCGGTGGCAACGCCGAGGCCGCTCTCAGCAGACCCACTAAGAACCGTGGAGACTACTGCGCTTCTTGACTTGCAAACCGACGGCAGCGCCGAGCGCGGCCCCAACGGCGACGCACTGGGCCATGGCTCCCGTGGCTGCGCCGATAGCTGCCCCAATACCGATGCCAATGGCTGTGAAACCCGCAACATTAGGATGACTCTTCATTCGCGGCCCTCTAAGGAGTCTGACACTCAACCGAATGGCTAACCGCCGTTGACAATACTCTTCTTCCCTTGGGACGTCTGTTGGCTCGACCACAAACGCCGTACCAAGTGAGCCCACGCACTGTGCTCCGGGAATGGCGCGCATTTCTGAAGTTGCCTATCGTTCGACATGACCGGCGGCGGCCACGCAGCGAGGCTGGCTGGACGACGTCCGCTCGATGGAGTGGCTAGGGCTCAGGCACAAGGTATTCGAATGCCCAATAGAACTGCCAGCTGGAGTAAGCGGCGGACTCGCCCAAGCCTGCGGCGGCCAGCCTGCGCAATTGCGCTTCGTTGGGGAAGTTCTTGAGCACACGATGGGTTGAGCCGTCGCCAAGCTCCCTGGACTGATAAGTGTTGCCGCTGGCATCTTGCTCGGAGATGGCCGAAGAGCTGCCTTCGACAAAGAGATTGTCCAGCAGGACGACCCTCGCGCCTGGGTCGAGCGCCAAATTGAGACCGCACAAGAACTCGCGCTGCCGCTCCAGTGGAACATGGGAGAACCAGAAACCCGCGAACGCGGCACTGAAGCTGCCCCTGTTCTGCGCAAGCGCGTAAGCATCTCCGACTTGGAAGCACACGTTGCTCGCTGGCACTCGCTGCTCGGCGATTCGGAGGGTTTCTGGCGCTGAGTCGATGGCGACAACGGACGACGCAACTGGCGCGATGAACTGAGTCCAGTAGCCCGTGCCACATGCAACCTCGAGCACCGTCTTGCCAGACAGCACGGAGGGCAGCCATTGCTCGATCTGCCGTAGATCGGCCTGACGCTCGGGCTTCTGATAGACGCTGTCGTACTCCTCCGCGCGAGCGGCGTAGTACGACTGCATGGGTGAGAGGCCGGACGGCAACCTGGGACCTAACGTTCGACATGAGCGGTGGACCAAAGGGCGCGAAGCGGCCTTTGGGACGT
>DAIMIM010000410.1:0-3149 GCA_036722755.1 Caldimonas sp.
GCCCGCAGCGCGACATCCCGGCGCCCGACATGAACACCAACGCCCAGATCATGGCGTGGATGATGGATACGTACTCGATGAACACCGGCACCACGGCGACCGGCGTCGTCACCGGCAAGCCGATCCACCTGGGCGGCTCGCTCGGCCGGGTCAAGGCGACCGGGCGCGGCGTGTTCGTCACCGGCCGAGAGGCGGCACGACGGATCGGCTTGGGCCTCGACGGCGCGCGCGTCGCGGTGCAGGGCATGGGCAACGTCGGCGCGTCGGCGGCCGAGCTCTTCGTGCAGGCCGGCGCCAAGCTCGTCGCCATGCAGGACCACACCGGTACGCGCGTCAACCCGGGTGGCTTCGACATGGCCAGCACGATGGGCGCGATTACGCACGACGCCGGCATCGCCAACGTGAAGGGCGGCGAGCGCATCGACAACGAGTCGTTCTGGGACGTCGACTGCGACATCCTCATTCCGGCCGCGCTCGAAGGCCAGATCACGCCCGAGCGGGCCCGTCGCATCAAGGCCAGACTGGTCCTCGAAGGTGCCAACGGCCCGACCTTGCCCGAGGCCGACGACGTGCTCGGTGAGCGCGGCGTGCTGGTCGTGCCCGACGTCATCTGCAACGCCGGCGGCGTGACGGTCAGTTACTTCGAGTGGGTGCAGGACTTCTCGTCGTTCTTCTGGAGCGAGGACGAGATCAACGTGCGCCTCGACAAGATCATGGTCGACGCGCTGAAGAAGATCTGGGACACCGCCGACCGGCACAAGATCAGCCTGCGCACGGCGACCTTCGCTGTGGCCTGCGAACGCATCCTGATCGCGCGCGAGGAGCGCGGGCTCTATCCCTGAAGCGCCGCGGCGGCCCGGCCGTCGCTTTCGTGTGCACGAGCCCGTGCGTAAGTCGCGGTCTCGAAAGTCTTGCCCGAGCGGCGTGTGTTCCTGCACGCGCGTCGCTCAGGTGCGCGGCTCGGGCTCTCCAGAATCGCGCCGCGCTGACACGAATCCTCGTCGTCGTATCGCTCGAAAAGATCCCGTGAAAGAACTCAAATGTCCCTGAAGTCCCAGTTGTCCATCGCCCCAGTCAGTGGTTTCGTCGCGTTCGACGGTGGCGGTGCGGTCATCGATTCGTACCGAGCCCCCGCTACGGCGCGGGTCGTCGTCGAGCAACCGGCGCTGCCGGTTGCGCTGCCGTCGCCTGGAGCCGACGCCAGCGTGTTCGATGGGATGCGCCAGTCGGCCACGTGGCACCCTGCGGGCGCGGCCCGCAGCCGTCGCGTCGAGGGCGCGGTCATCATCGCGATCTGCGGCTACTTCGTTTTCGGCTTCGCCAGCCTCGCGCACTGGATCTGAAAGGGAACTCATTCCACCGGCAGGGGTGCGGCCGACTTGATCTCCTCGAGGCAGATCATCGAACGCACATCGTCGATGCCCGACACCTGCATCAAGTGATCGGTGAGGAAGTTGCTGAGCGTCTTCAGGTCATGGGCGACGACCTTCAACAGATAGTCGTCTTCGCCTGAGACGCTGAAGCACTCGAGGATCTGCGGGAAGGCCCGGATCTCGGCCTCGATGTCGCGGACGCGGCCGAAGTCGCCGCCACCGATGCTGACGCTCACATACGCGGTCACGCCGAAGCCGAGCGCTTCGGGGTTCACGTCGGCGCGGTAGCCGCGCAACACGCCGCGTTCTTCGAGCGAGCGGACGCGGCGAAAGCATTGCGGCGCCGAGAGGTGGATGCGAGCCGCCAACTCGACGTTGGAGATCCGTCCGTCGGCCTGCAAGGCTTTCAGGATCTTTCGGTCGATGGCGTCGATTCTGGAAGTCATGCGTCGCGTGGGTGGAATTGGAGAACGAATCTTGTGCCAGAACGCTGAAACGCGCAAGAAACAGAAAGCATATTTCGCTCCACGTCCGTGACACTGGATGCTTCGAACAAGCCATCTGGAGCAAGCCATGTCCGCGACGATCCTGAGCTTGGCAGACCGCACGGAACGCCCCGGTACGCATGGCGGTGCGAAGGCCGCCGCGGCGGACCTCGAGCGCCGTTACGGCGCCGCCAACTACCACCCGCTGCCGGTCACCCTGCAACGCGGCGCCGGCGTCTGGCTTTTCGACGACAGCGGCCGCCGCTTTCTCGACATGATGTCGGCCTACTCGGCGGTGAGCTTCGGGCACAGCCATCCGACGCTGGTCCGCGTCCTGACCGAGCAGGCCGCGCGCCTGGCCGTCACCAGCCGCGCCTTTCACACCGATCGCCTCGGACCGTTCCTGCGCGCTGTCTGCGAGGCGACGGGCATGGCCAAGGCGCTGCCGATGAACACCGGCGCCGAAGCGGTCGAGACGGCCGTCAAGGCGGCGCGCAAGTGGGCCTACAAAGTCAAGCGCGTGCCGGAGGGGCGGGCGGAAATCATCGTCGCCGCCGGCAACTTCGCCGGCCGGACGACGACCATCATCGGCTTTTCGAGCGAGGCGCAGTACCGCGACGGCTTCGGTCCTTTCTCGCCCGGCTTTCTCAGCGTGCCGTTCGGCGATGCGGCCGCGCTCGAGGCGGCCATCACGCCGCACACGGCGGCGTTTCTGGTCGAGCCGATCCAGGGCGAGGCCGGCATCATCGTGCCACCCGCCGGCTACCTGGCGGCAGCGCGGGAGATTTGCACCAGGCATGGGGTGCTGCTGATCTGCGACGAAGTGCAGACCGGCCTCGGCCGCACCGGCGCCGTGCTTGCCTGCGACCACGACCGCATTCGGCCCGACGGCCTGGTGCTCGGCAAGGCGCTCGGCGGCGGCCTGTTGCCGGTCAGCGCATTTCTGGCGACGGACGAGCTGATGGGCGTGTTCCGGCCGGGCGACCACGGCAGCACCTTCGGCGGCAATCCGCTCGCCTCGGCCGTGGGCGAAGCGGCTCTTGATCTGTTGCTGCGCGAGCGGCTGTCGGAGCGAGCCCGCGTGCGTGGCGACGAGCTGCTCGCGCGACTGCGCCGCATCGACCATCCGGCGATCAGCGAGGTGCGCGGCAAGGGCCTGCTGATCGGCGTCGAGATCGATCCGGCCTTCGCGACGGCGCGCCAGGTCTGCGACGGCCTCCTCGCCGCCGGCGTGCTGAGCAAGGATACGCACGGCACGGTGGTGCGCTTCGCCCCGCCGCTCATCGTCGAG
>DAIMIM010000411.1:0-3140 GCA_036722755.1 Caldimonas sp.
CAGGGGCCTGCTGATCGGCGTCGAGATCGATCCGGCCTTCGCATCGGCTCGACAGGTCTGCGAAGGCCTGCTCGCCGCCGGCGTCCTGAGCAAGGACACGCACGGCACGGTGGTTCGCTTCGCGCCGCCTCTCATCGTCGACAGCGAGCACGTCGCGCTGGCGGCCGAGGCGCTGGAATCGGCCCTGCGACCGTTCGGCCAGCAGCGCCGCTGAGGAAACGCCGCGTCGAGCGGCCCGGGCCCGGTGCGGGGCCCGTCAGCGCCGAGCGAAGTCGAGCGCGACGCCGACGAAGACGGCGCAGCCGAGCCAGTGGTTCAGGCGGAAGGCGCGAAAGCACCCTTCCCGCCCGCGGCCGCGGATGAGCGTGTAGTGCCAGACCGCGATGCAGGCCGCGGCGACCAGGCCCGCGGCGTATGCGGCACCGAGCCCGAGCCGCGCGCCGGTCGCGGCCCAGATCGCGAGAAACGCCGCATACGACGCCATCACTGCGGCAACATCGAAGTGTCCCAACGTGATCGCCGACGTACGGATGCCGATGCGCAGGTCGTCGTCGCGATCGACCATGGCGTACTCGGTGTCGTAGGCAAGCACCCAGAACAGGTTGCCGATCAGCAGCCACCAGGCAAGCATCGGCACCGCATCGAGCCACGACCGGAGCGCCCACGTTGCGTCGCCACGCACCGCGGCGAACGCCATCGGGATGCCGAAGCTGAAGGCAACGCCGAGAACGGCTTGCGGCATCGCAAAGAAGCGTTTGCTGAACGGATAGAAGACGCTGACCGCGAGCGCGACGACGCTCCACGCCACGGCAGCCGCGTTCGTTGTCAGCACCAGCGCGAAGGCCGCCAGCGCCAGCACCGCGCCGAGCGCGAGCGCAGCGCCGACGCTGACCGCGCCGCTGGTGACCGGGCGCGCCGCGGTGCGCTTGACGTGGCGGTCGAACTCGCGGTCGGCGACGTCGTTGGCGGCGCAGCCGGCGCTGCGCATGAGGAACGTGCCGAGCACGAACACCGCCAGCAAGTGCCAGCCCGGAAAGCCGCCGGCGGCGATCCAGAGCGCCGACAGCGTTGGCCAGAGAAGCAGGAGCGTGCCGGCAGGGCGGTCCCAGCGGATCAGGTCCAGAGCGAGAGCGAAGCGCGAGCGCGCCGGGCTACTCATAGCGAGCGCGCATCTCCCGCTCGAGCGTCGCCCGCGGCAAGAGCTTGCTGCCCGAGAGCCAGAACTCCTTGGGCTTGCCGCGGGCGTCGAACCGAAGGCGAACCGGCTCGCCGTGGTTGGCGAAGCCGCCCGCCAGCACGATCCGGCCGCTCGTCGCGCCGTCGCGCACACGGCCGGTGGGCTCGATCTCGCTCGCGTCCTGCACCGGATTGGCCAGCAGCGGATTGGCGACCAGCACCTTGTCGCGCATCGGCAGAAGGTCGCTGGCGCCCCAGAGCGACCACCAGCGGCCGGTCCAGGGCGCCGTCCTGCGAGACGGTGCGCCGTGGCGCGAGAACGCGCGCAGTACGTGCAGCGCGCCTTCGAGCCAGGCGTGGGACGCACCGTCGGCGGCATTCGTGAGGACCGACACGGTGAGCGCGTGCGCCGGCACGCAAGCCGTGCGCGTGAGCGTTCCCTGAAAGGCGCCGGAATGGCCGACGCATTCCCAGTCGGCGACGTTGCCGGAAATCGTGCCGAGGCCATACCAGCGCTCGACCGTTGCGTGCGGATCGCGCCAAAGCCTGCGTGTCATTTCGCGCCGGCTCGCGGGCGAGAGCACGCTCTTTTTCGCGGCGGGCGCGAGGCCCGAGAAAAATCGCGAGAGATCGGCCGCGGTGCTGACGAAGCCGGTCGCCGCGGCGAGCGCGTGGGTCGGGTTGTCGCCGGGCACGACGACGCGGCGGCCGAGCGGCAGCTTGGCCGAGTGACCGCGCGCGAACGGCAGGCCGCGCGCTGCGAACGCCTGCGGCGCATCGGGCGCTGTCTCGGCCAGGCCCGAGGCTTCGACGATCTCGCGCGCGATCCAGGTCGCGTACGGCTCGCCGGAAATCGTCTCGATCGACAGCCCGAGCAGGCCGTAGCCGTGGTTCGAGTACTTCAGGCGGGTGCCCGGCTCGATCACGGTGCCGAGCGCGAGATCGGCGCGCAGCCTGGCCTCGTCGAGAAAAGGCCGCCGGTCGCTCCACTGACCGCTCTCGGCACCGTCGCGCACGAGACCCGCGGTGTGCGACAGAAGCTGCGCGATCGTCGTCGCCGCGACCGCTGGATGCAGACCTTGCACATAGCGTCCGACCGCGTCGTCGAGGCCGATCCTCCCGGTCTCGCGCAGCTTCATGATGCCGGCCGCGGTGAAGGTCTTCGAATGCGACGCGACCCGAAAGCGGTGTCGCGGCGTCAGCAGTTCGCCGTGCGTCAGATCGGCGTGACCGAAGGCCTGCTCGAGGACCACCTTGCCCTTGTGCGCGACCGCGATCACGCAGCCGGGCTGCTCCGTAGCGAGCATCTGGTGCTCGAGCCAGCGCGGCACGTAGTCGAGCGCGGCGGCGAGCCATTTCTCCATGACGATGCCTCGGTCAGCCTTCGAGCTGCTTCTGGAACACAAGACCTGCGTGTTCGCGCAGCGCGTGGAACTTGATCTTCGGCCAGTTGCTCTCGATGGCGCGTAGCTCCGGCGCGTATTCGACCAGCACGGTCGGCGCATCGACGGCGTCGTAGGCGACGCGGTGCTGGTTGGCGTCGATGAAGCGCTGCAGCTCCCTGGCGCCGCCGTCGGCCGCGTCGCAGGTGATCCAGCGCGCCACCTGGAAGCGGCTCGGCAGGATGCGCGCCTTGACCCCGTATTCGTGCTCGAGCCGGTGCGCGACGACCTCGAACTGCAACTGCCCGACGGCGCCGAGCAACAGCAGCGAGCCGGCCAGCGGGCGGAACACCTGGATGGCGCCCTCCTCGCCGAGCTGCGTGAGGCCGGCGCGCAGCTGCTTGGTGCGCAATGGATCGGCGACCTCGACCGAGCGAAACATCTCGGGCGCGAAGAACGGCAGGCCGGTGTATTGCAGCGCTTCGCCTTCCGTGAGCGTGTCGCCGAGTTGCAGCACGCCGTGGTTGGGGATGCCGATGATGTCGCCGGCGAAGGCCTCGTCGAGCAGCTCGCGCCGTTGCG
>DAIMIM010000412.1:0-3127 GCA_036722755.1 Caldimonas sp.
CGGATCAGGCCGCGGCCCGGATACGACCAGTCGGCGAACGCCGTCTCGTCCATCGAATCGGCCAGCAGCGACAGCTCGGCGCCGTTCTTGCCCGAGGCGTGCAGCGCCGCGACGAGGCTGCCTGCCGAAGTGCCGACCAGCAGATCGACGTGCACGCCGCTCTCTTCGAGCGCCTGGATCACGCCGATGTGCGCGAACCCGCGCGCCGCTCCGCCGCCGAGCGCGAGACCGACCCGCAGCGGCTTCGGCGGGATCGCCGGTGGCGGCAATGGCGGGGCGGCAGGCAGTGACGCGGGCGGCTCGGCCGGCGTGGTTCTTGCGAGCTTCGGCGCGCTCTGGCACCCGGCGAGCGCAGCGACCGCTGCGGCCAGCACGGCGCGGCGAGTCGATGCGGGAAAGGAGCCGGAAGAACGCACGAAGCATGCTAAGTCATCCATATTCCCAGGCCGGATAAGCAACCCACGAACAAGTCGTTCCTGCAGCCGCCGGGCCTCCGTACATTCGCTGGTTCTAGACTCGACGCCCCATGTACCAGTACACCGACTTCGACCGCGACTTCGTGCGCAACCGCGCCCGCCAGTTCCGCGACCAGCTCGGACGCTATCTCGGCGGCACGCTCAGCAGCGACGATTTCGGCCACATGCGGCGCCAGAACGGCTGGTACGTGCAGCGCCACGCACCGATGGCGCGAATCGCGGTCCCGTATGGCGTGCTCGGCAGCGACCAGCTCCGCGTGCTTGCGAAAATCGCCCGCGACTACGACCGCGGCTACGGCCACTTCACGACGCGCACGAACATCCAGTTCAACTGGATCCCGCTCGAGCGCTCGGCCGACGTGATGGACGAGCTCGCCGAAGTCGCCATGCACGGCATCCAGACCTGCGGCAACTGCATCCGCAACATCACCGCCGACGCCTTCGCCGGCGTCGCCCCCGACGAGATCGCCGATCCGCGCCCGTTCTGCGAAATCATGCGGCAGTGGTCGAGCCTGCACCCCGAGTTCGCCGCCCTGCCGCGCAAGTTCAAGATCGCCGTCAACGGCTCGCTCGAAGACCGCGCCGCCACCGCTTGGTACGACGTCGGCCTTCAGCTGCTGCGCAACGACGCGGGCGAGCTCGGCTTCCAGGTGCGGGCCGGCGGCGGGATGGGCCGCACGCCGATCATCGGCACCATCGTGCGCGAGTTCCTGCCGTGGCCGCAGCTGCTCGCGTATCTCGAAGCGATCCTGCGCGTCTACAACGAGTACGGGCGGCGCGACAACATCTGGAAGGCGCGCATCAAGGTGCTGGTCAAGGCGCTCGGGCCGAAGTTCGCGCTCGACGTCGAAGAAGAATTCGCCGCCATCCTGGCGAACGACGGCGACGGCGTCGCGCCGCTCATCACCCAGGCCGAGCTCGACCGCGTCTCGTCGTTCTTCGGCTCGCCCGAAGGCGTGCGCGACGAATCCGCCGCCGCGCCCCTGCTCGACGTGCCACCCGCCTTTCAGCGCTGGGCCGAGCGCAACGTGCGTGGCCACCGGCTCGCCGGCCATTGCGCTGTCACGCTCTCGCTCAAGCGCGCCGGCCAGGCGCCGGGCGACGTGACCGACCTGCAGATGGAAGCCGCCGCCGACCTAGCCGACCGCTACAGCGCCGGCGAGCTACGCGTCACGCACCAGCAAAATCTCGTGCTGCCGTGGGTGCGCGAGGCCGACCTGCACGCGCTCTGGCTCGAAGCGCGCGCCGCCAGCTTCGCCACGCCCAACATCGGCCTCCTGACCGACATGATCTGCTGCCCCGGCGGCGACGTCTGCTCGCTCGCCAACGCGCGCTCGATCCCGGTCTCGGCGCACATCGCCGAGCGCTTCGAAGACCTCGACGAGCTGCACGACATCGGCGACATCGCCCTCAACATCAGCGGCTGCATCAACTCCTGCGGCCACCACCACAGCGGCCACATCGGCGTGCTCGGCGTCGACAAGGACGGCGAGGAGTGGTACCAGATCACCCTCGGCGGCTCCGACGGCGCGGCAGGCAACGGCCCAGCCGTTCCCGGCCGCGTACTCGGCCCGGCCTTTCGCGACAGCGAGGTGCCCGACGTGATCGAGACCCTGATCGACACCTACCTCGGCCAGCGCAGCAGCAGCGCCGAGCGCTTCATCGACACCTTCAAACGCGTCGGCGTCGACCCGTTCAAGCAGGCCGCCAACGGCGCGCGTCGCGCGGTCGCCGAGCCGGCCGTTGCCGCATGAGTCCGCCGGCCCTGCAGTTCCTGACCGCGGCCGACGATCCGTTTCCGGTCGTCGCCGCCGAGCAGGCGATCTTGCCGGCGGCCGACCTGCTGCTCGGCTGGCAGCAATGGCTCGAGGTGCGCGCTCAGTGGCCCGACGGCCTGCGCGTCGGCGTCGCGTTCCCGAACGACCTCGCGGTCGGCGCGCTCGTGCCCGACCTGCCGCGGCTTGCGCGCATCGCACTGCAGTTTCCGAAGTGGACCGACGGCCGCGCCTACAGCCAGGGCCGCCTGCTGCGCACGCGCCACCGCTTCGGCGGCGAGCTGCGCGCCATCGGCGATGTCATTCCCGACATGGCCGCGCAGCTGTACCGCACCGGCTTCGACGCGGTCGTGCTGCGCGCCGGCGAAAGCATCGACGTGGCGAACCGGATGCTGCGCCTGATCCCCGCCTTCTACCAGGCCGATGCGCACCAGCGCGTGCCGCACTTCGCGCGCGACAACGCGAGCGCGGCAAGCACATGAGCACCGGAGCGCGCGGCCGCGTCGTCTTCATCGGCGCCGGTCCCGGACAAGCCGATCTCATCACCCTGCGCGGCGCGGCGCGCCTGCGCGAGGCCGACGTCGTCCTCTTCGATTCGCTCGCCGACCCGGCGCTACGCGAGCTCGCGCCCGACGCGCGCTGGATCGACGTGGGCAAGCGCGGCTTTCGCGGCGTCGCCCACGGCGCGCGCGGCGAGCAGGGCAGCGCCGGCCAGGCGACGATCAATGCGCTGCTCGTCAAGCACGCGAACGAATCGAAGGTCGTGGTGCGGCTCAAGGGCGGCGATCCGAGCCTGTTCGGCCGGCTCGAAGAAGAGCTCGAGGCGCTGGCCGCGGCCGGCATCGCCTGCGAAGTCGTTCCCGGCGTCTCGGCCGC
>DAIMIM010000413.1:0-3125 GCA_036722755.1 Caldimonas sp.
CTACAACCTGTTTCGCATCGCCGGCATCCTGCAAGGCATCGCCAAGCGGGTCGAGACCGGCACCGCCTCGAGCGCCCAGGCGCGCCAGTCCGCGGCGGGTGCGCGACCGCTCGCGGAGATGGGCTGGCGCATCGCCCGCCACGGCACCGGCACCGGCAACGCCTAGCCGCGCCGGGCGCGCAATTTCCCTTTTTCACGCACACCTACGAGGACACACCATGGACTTCGACTACTCGCCGCGCACGAAGGAGCTGCAAGCGCAGCTGCTTCGCTTCATGGACGATCACATTTATCCCGCCGAGCAGCGCTACGAAGACGAGATCGAGGCCAACACGAAGGCCGGCAAGCGCTGGACGCCATTGCAGACGATCGAGGCCTTGAAGCCGAAGGCGCGTGCGCAAGGTCTGTGGAACCTGTTCCTGCCGCCGACCGCCGGCGGCAAAGGCTCGAAGGAAAGCGGCCGCGACTTCGGCCTGTCGAACGGCGACTACGCGCCGCTGGCCGAGATCATGGGCCGGGTGCCCTGGTCGTCCGAGGTCTTCAACTGCTCGGCGCCCGACACCGGCAACATGGAGACGATCGAGCGCTACGGCTCGGCCGAGCTGAAGGCACGCTGGCTCGAGCCGCTGCTCGACGGCAAGATCCGCAGCGCCTTCGCGATGACGGAGCCAGGGGTCGCGTCGTCGGACGCGACCAACATCGCCTCGCGCATCGAGCGAGTCACGGGAACGAGCGGCGACGAGTACGTCATCAACGGCCGCAAGTGGTGGACCAGCGGCGCCGGCGACCCGCGCTGCGAAATCATCGTCTTCATGGGCAAGACCGACACCGATGCGCCGCGTCATGCGCAGCAGTCGATGGTGCTGGTGCCGATAAAGACCAAGGGTGTCACCGTGATGCGGCCGCTGAGCGTGTTCGGCTATGACGACGCGCCGCACGGCCACATGGAAGTGAACTTCGAGAACGTGCGCGTGCCGGTCGATCACATCCTGCTCGGCGAAGGCCGCGGCTTCGAGATCGCGCAGGGCCGCCTCGGGCCGGGGCGGATCCACCATTGCATGCGGCTGATCGGCCTGGCCGAGCGCTCGCTCGAGCTGATGTGCAAGCGGGCGTCGAGCCGCGTGGCCTTCGGCCGCACCGTCGCCGAGCAGGGAGTGACGCGCGAGCGCATCGCCGAGTCGCGCTGCCAGATCGACATGGCCCGGCTCCTCACGCTGAAGGCGGCGTGGATGATGGACGTCGCCGGCAACAAGGCGGCCAAGGCCGAGATCGCGATGATCAAGGTGGTGGCGCCGAACATGGCCTGTCAGGTGATCGACTGGGCGATGCAGGTACACGGCGGCGGCGGCGTCTCCGGCGACTTCCCGCTGGCCGGTTTCTACGCCGGCGCACGGACACTGCGCTTCGCCGACGGCCCCGACGAGGTGCACCGCAACGCCATCGCCAAGATCGAGCTCGGCAAGCACGGCTGAGTCGGCGCGCGCCGCCCGCACGCAACGCGCTCCTCGCGCCCGCCCCGGCGCGAGTCCTGCTCAGCCGTTCTTCTTCGGCGTCTGCGGGCCGAGCGCCTGCCAGGCGGTCGTGAGCGTCTGCGACCAGGGCACCGGCTCGTCGCCGCGGGCCCGGCCGACGCGGATCGCCTCGGTGCCCGCGGTCTCGAACAGCGCAAGAGCGGCGGCGACGTCGGTCTCGTCGGCGCTCGTCATCTGCATGCGCATGTAGATGCGGCCGCGCAGCGTCATCAGCACGAACGGCGGCTTTTCGCGCAGCAGCGTGCCGGCGGCACGCTCGAGCGCGTGCTCGAGCGGCCCATGCAGCCATGCGGGGCCTTCGTTCGGCAGCGCCGACACGCCGCCATAGCGCGAGCGAAGCAGCTTCGACGAATTGATCGGGATCTTCGGGAACATCACCAGCCAGCGCGTTTCCTCGGGCGTCGCATCGCCCATCTCGGTCTGGTTGCTTTCGGTGAACTGCTCGAATGCCTGCTTCTCGAGCAGCTCCATCAGCGACTTCGAGACGATCAGCATCTGCATGTCGGGCGGCAGGCCGAGCTCCATGCGGATGCGCAGCTCGTGGCCGGCGATGTAGGCCCGCTGCGGCGGGCCCCACTCGAGCCGCCACGGTGTCTTGTCGAGCTTGCCGTCGACGACGAAGCCGAGGCCGTCGCGCTCGCGCTTGAACGAATGGCCACGCTTTTTCGCCCAGGCCGAGACTTCGCTGAAGTCTGCACCCAGCCCCTGGTTGGCGAAGAAGCTCTTGAACATGGCCGTCTCCGATCCACTAGAGTCGCACGTGGCGACAACGCGCCGCGGCACGAAGGAAGATTGCGATGATCGAAGTGTATTCGTGGGCCACTCCGAACGGCCACAAGATCCACATCATGCTCGAGGAATGCGGGCTGGCGTACCGGGCGATCCCGGTCGACATCGGCGCCGGCGACCAGTTCACGCCCGAGTTCCTCGCGATCAGCCCGAACAACAAGATCCCCGCTATCGTCGACCCCGACGGCCTCGACGGCATGCCGATTTCTCTGTTCGAATCGGGCGCCATCCTGGTCTACCTCGCCGCCAAGACCGGGCGCTTCCTGCCCGCCGACTCGCGCGGCCGCTACGCAACGCTCGAGTGGCTGATGTTCCAGACGGGCGGCGTCGGCCCGATGCTCGGCCAGGCACATCACTTCCGGATGTACGCGCCGGAGAAGATTCCCTACGCCATCGACCGCTACAGCAACGAGGCCAAGCGCCTCTACGGCGTGCTCGACAAGCGGCTCGCGAGCCACGCGTTCGTTGCCGGCGACGAGTACACGATCGCCGACATCGCGATCTTTCCGTGGCTGCGTTCGTGGAAGAACCAGGGCATCGAGCTTGCCGAGTTCGCCCACGTCAAGACCTGGTTCGACGGCATCGCCGCCCGGCCCGCGGTCATGCGCGGCGTCGAGGTGCTCGCCGGGTTGCGCAAACCACTGCGCAGCGACAAGGAGCGCGAGATCCTGTTCGGCGCGACGCAGTACCAGCGACGCTGAGACGGCGGGACGACCGTTCGCGCCGGGCGCGCTGCGTACAATCACGCTCGTTCGGGGCGTAGCGCAGCCTGGTAGCGCAACTGGTTTGGGACCAGTAGGTCGC
>DAIMIM010000414.1:0-3093 GCA_036722755.1 Caldimonas sp.
GCCCGTCCTGATAGGTCGTGAATTCCTGCGCCCGTGCGGTCGGGATCGGGCTGTTGCGGGGAATGATGCGTTCGACCAACCCCCCCATCGTTTCGAGCCCGAGCGAGAGCGCGGTGACGTCGAGCAGCAACAGCCCGGCTGCCGACGAATTTCCCGAGAGGGCTTCGGCCTGGATGGCGGCCCCGAGCGCGACCACCTGTTCGGGATCGAGATCGATCAGCGGCGGCCGCCCGAAGAGCGCCGCAACGGATTGCTGCACCGAGGGCATGAGCGTCGAGCCGCCGACCATGACGACGCCGTCGACCATCTCGGCCTTCACGCGCGCGTCGCGCAGGACCCGGCGAACGGCGGCCATGGGGCGTTCGACGAAGGGACTGGCGACGCCTGCCAGCTCGTTTTGCCCGACGTCGACGTTGAACGACTTGCCATCCAGCACGCAGGCGAAGGAGGCGTGCGCACTCGTCGACAGAGCCTCCTTGGCGGCGCGCGCCGCGATGACGGCAGCACGCCGGTCTCGCGGCGTTCGCGCGGTAGCGCCATGCCGCTCGAGCACGCTGCGCGCGAAAGCCTCGTCGATGTCGTCCCCGCCGAGAGCGGAGTCGCCGCCGGTGGCCACGACTTCGAAAACTCCCTTGGTCATGCGCAGCAACGAGATATCGAAGGTCCCACCCCCGAAGTCGTAGACCGCGTAGAGGCCTTCGCTGGCGTTGTCGAGCCCGTAGGCGATCGCCGCAGCCGTCGGCTCGCTGATCAGCCGCAACACCTGCAGGCCAGCCAGCTCGGCGGCATCCTTGGTCGCCTGTCGTTGGGACTCGTCGAAATACGCAGGGACCGTGACGACCGCGCCCGTCAAGTCGGCGTCGAGCGTGTCTTCTGCGCGGCGCCGCAAGGTCGCGAGGATCGCTGCCGAGACTTCCACCGGCGACTTCGTGCCGGCGACTGTTTGGAGCCGGACCATGCCCGGCGCGGCGACGATCTCGTAGGCAGCGTTCACGGCCTCGCCGACATCGGCGCCGCCCCTCCCCATCAATCGCTTGACCGACACGACGGTGTTTCGCGGGTCGTCGACCGCGTGATCGAGCGCCGCCTGGCCGACCTCGACCGCGCCGCCTGGCAGATAGCGCACCACCGAAGGCAGGATGGCGCGACCCGAAGCGTCGGGCAGGCATTCGGCCACGCCGCTGCGAACGGCCGCGACCAGCGAATGCGTCGTGCCCAGGTCGATACCGACGACGTAGTGTCGCTGATGCGGATCGGGCGATTCACCCGGCTCGGAGATTTGCAGCAACGCCATGGCTCAGACCGGCAAGGCATCGAGGCAACGTTCGGCCTCGTCGTTCAGGCGCTCGGTGAACATCAACGCTCTCACTTGCTGCGCGGCCGCGGCGTGGTCGGACTGGTCGTCGAGCAAGCGCGCCAGGCTGGCGTAGGCAACCTCGCGCTCCGCCCGCAGCCGGCGCACGATCACAGCGACGTCGTCGCGCGAGACGGCCTCGTCGAGGGCTTCGCGCCAGGCGATCTGCTCCATCAAAAAGGCAGCCGGCATCGCCGTGTTGTCCTCGGCCGCGACGGGTGACCCGCCCAGCTCGCACAGGTCGGTGGCGCGCTTGAGAGGATCCTTGAGGCGTTCGTAAGCTTCGTTCACGCGGACTGCCCATTGCATGGCCATGCGTTGCCGCGCGGCGCCCGATGCAGCGAAGCGATCGGGATGGACCTCCGCCTGCAGCGTCCGTCGCCGCGCATCGAGATCGGCCCGATCGAGCATGAAACGCCTGGGCAGACCGAAGAGCGCGAAATCATCGCTGTCGAAAAGCATGCAATGAGAAGGGCCCGCGCTGCGGGCCCGCAAGTTTCAGCGAAGCGCTCGATTACACGCGGAACGACTCGCCGCAGCCGCAGCGGTCTTTCTCGCGCGGATTGTGGAACTTGAAGCCTTCGTTCAAGCCCTCGCGGACGAAATCGAGCTCGGTGCCGTCGATGTAGGGAAGGCTTTTCGGATCGACGATGACCTTGACGCCGTGGTCCTCGAAGACGAGATCCTCGGGCGCAAACGCGTCGGCGTATTCGAGCTTGTAGGCCAAGCCGGAACAGCCCGTCGTCTTGACGCCCAGGCGCACGCCAACGCCCTTGCCTCGCTTGCCAAGGTAGCGCGTGACGTGGCGGGCGGCGGCCTCGGTCAGCGTGACTGCCATGTCAATGCGTGGCGACGGCCGCAGCGCCGACGCGCGCGTGCTCGACTGCGTTCTTGGCCTTGTAGTCGCTCACCGCCGCCTTGATCGCGTCTTCGGCGAGGATCGAGCAGTGAATCTTCACCGGCGGCAGCGCCAGTTCCTGGGCGATGTGCGAGTTCTTGATCGTGAGCGCTTCGTCGAGCGACTTGCCTTTGACCCACTCCGTGACGAGCGAGCTCGATGCGATCGCCGAGCCACAGCCGTAGGTCTTGAACTTCGCGTCTTCGATCAGCCCGGTGAGCGGATTGACCTTGATCTGCAGCTTCATCACGTCGCCGCAGGCGGGGGCGCCGACCATGCCGGTGCCGACCGTGTCGTCGCCCTTGTCGAAGGAACCGACGTTGCGCGGATTCTCGTAGTGCTCGACGACTTTCGCGCTGTATGCCATGGCTGTTCTCCTAAATACGGTTGCGGCCGCCGCCGGGCCGCTCCCAAGGCGGCCGCGCGCCCCCTCGGGGGGCAGCGACCGAAGTGAGCGTGGGGGCCGTCATCAGTGCGCCGACCACTGAATCGTGCTGATGTCGATGCCGTCCTTGTACATGTCCCACAAGGGCGAGAGCTCGCGCAGGCGCCCGACCCGGTCCTTCAGGGTGGTGACGACGTAGTCGATCTCTTCTTCGGTCGTGAAGCGGCCGATCGTCATCCGCAGGCTCGAGTGCGCCAGCTCGTCGCTGCGGCCGAGGGCGCGCAGGACATAGCTCGGCTCGAGGCTCGCCGAGGTGCAGGCCGAGCCCGAGGACACGGCGATGCCCTTGACGCCCATGATGAGCGATTCGCCTTCGACGTAGTTGAACGACATGTTGACGTTGTGCGGAACGCGCTGCGTCGGATGGCCGTTGAGAAAGGTCTGCTCGATGCCCGA
>DAIMIM010000415.1:0-3088 GCA_036722755.1 Caldimonas sp.
TCGAGGAGGGCTCCGCGCTGAAATGTCATTTCAATTCGCGCGTTGCACAGGCAGGTCGGGAGACCGAAGACGCAGTGCGGCAACTGGAGCACGAGCTCGACACGCCCGAGGAGGCAGTCATGCGGCTTGCTTCTAGACAGGCGCTGGGGGAGTAGGACCGAAGCGGCGATCGCAGCCAAGGCATCAACGCGAAACAAGCAAGCGGTCTGAGGCCCTGCGATTCCAACGAACGTTGACTGGCGACAGGGATTCGCGCACGAAGACCTCGCCGGTGAATGGGCCGTGCGGCCGCGACAAACCAGCGGCTTCGCCGTCGCGCGAATCCAAGCCCGAATGGCCCTCTTGCATTGGCGAAGACAGCGTCGAAGAGAAGCCCCATGAACGGCCGCGTCCCGGTTCCGTGTCCGTGGGCGACGCGCAGATCCACCCCGGCGATCGCCAGCGTGCTTTCGAGATCCTCCAGGACTCGGATCTGCAGTCGGTCGAGGCTGAAAAGCGACTCGTCAAGGCGTCGACCGTCCACCAGAAAAAGCACGCAAGAGCAAGATTCGTCGCTCTGGTCGCAGACTCCTCCAATCAAGGAGTCCAGACGCTCGAGCGCGGCGACGCTGAGCGACTCGTAGAGCTGCTCGAGTTGCTCCTTGTCGGATGCTCGAACCGACCAATGGCGAACAACCAGGAAAGCACCAGTCGCCCGCGGGTCGCCTGTCGCTGAGGAACACACATACAGATGGGCCCTCGCACGCGACATGTGCGCGACGCCGATTGCCTTGACCTCGATCGCCCAAGTGCCAACCAGGCGCCCTTCCGACTTCACCTCGACGTCGAGCCCGAATGGACCTTGCGCGGACAGCAGTCGCTTGGTCAAAAAGGGCAGCGGCCCGCGACTCCCGACCGAAGGATCCGTGGCGCCGGCGCCGCGAAAAGCGAGGACCACATCGTCGTTGCGCGTCTTGAGCGGAAACTCGATGTCCGGCGGATCCGCCAGCGCAACTTCGACCATGGTCACCACGAGCGCAACTTACACCTGCCGTCCGGCAAGTCCGTGCGGGGCCGAACGGATGCGGGAATGCCCGACCGGTCGGATGCGGCAAGACCTGTTGCCCGACGTGGGCACCCATCGCTGAAGTCCGCTTTGACCGAACGACCGCCCGGTAAGCGGTGTAGCGCACAGACGCTACGTCGCCTTCGCCTCAGGCTTTCAGGTGTTGAATCGCCATGTCATCCCGTGATGACCGGCAAGCGGCTCGGCAGAGGCACCATGCAACGCACATTCATGAGTTCGATCTCCAACACTTCAGGAGCTCAGACGAGATTCGTTGCCGCCGCGAAGGCGAACCGGCCGAAGGCATGGAAGTGTGTCGAGCGCTTGAAGATGGCGTGTGCGCTGGACGCTTCATTTCCTGAGTGGATGCGATTTTCGGCAAATGCGCAGCGCCGCGCGTAGCGCGTCAGCTTCTTTCGCAGCCAGTCGCGAACAACTCAGAATGCATCAAACGCAGAAGGTCGCTTGGCAGAACGCGCCTGACGCCAAGGTGCATGCCGATAGAAGCTCCAGGAATCGACTCCTCGCGGCCATGCCTGACGCCGAGTACAGGCGATGGGAGCCGTTGCTCGAATCGGTGGACTTGCCTCTGGGGCAGGTTCTGTGCGAGCCGGGAACAGAACTCCAGTACGCTTACTTTCCAGCGACCGCGATCGTTTCTCTGCTCTACGTGATGCAGGATGGTGAATCGGCGGAAATTGCGCTGGTCGGGAACGACGGACTGCTTGGTGTCACCGTGTTCATGGGCGGCAATTCCACGACCATACGCGCGGTCGTGCAAAGCGCGGGCTGGGGCTATCGCCTTCCGGCAAGCGCGTTGGCCGCTGAGGTTGCTCGCGGCGGTGCGACGCTTCGATTGCTCCTGCTGTACATGCAGTCGCTGGTCACGCAGATGACGCAAACTGCAGCTTGCAACAAACACCACAGCCTGGTTCAGCAGTTCTGCCGGTGGGTCCTCCTCAGCTTTGACCTTCTCGAGGGCGCCGAGATGGTGATGACGCAGAAGCTGGTCGCCAAGATGTTGGGCGTCAAAGAAGACGATGTGACCGCAACAGCAGCGACTCTGCAGGCGACCGGCGCGATCGCTTATCGCGAAGGACGGATCACGCTTTTGAATCGCGCGACGCTCGAAGATGCCAGTTGCGAGTGCTATGAGGCCGTCAAACGGGAATGCGACAGGCTGCTACCGCAGCATGTTCAAGAGGGACGTCGAATCGTCGATCGAGAGAGCGCAACGCGTGGTTTGCTCTCCCTCACTCGTTCTGAGCTTGCAGTTCCCAAAATCGGGAGCAAGTAGTCGCAGGCGTCTGAAGCGCCACCCCGGGACGGGGCCTACTGCCTGCCAGTATCGATAGGCACAGCCAATCGACGTTATTGGCCTGCTGCTTAGCACTCGAAGGGGTCGAGTGCTAATATTTGCGGAACCGAAAGGTCGCCTGCATGTCTGATACCACTATGAACAACGCCAATGTCAGTGCACTCGCCGTCCGCGATCCGTGGGCGCTCGTCCCGTCGCTGGGCAACCTCGACGCCTACATCAGCGCCATCAACCGCGTTCCCCTGTTGACCCAGGAGGAAGAGACGAGGTTCGCCCGCCAGCTTCAAGCCACCGGCGATCTGGACGCCGCCGGAAAGCTGGTGCTGTCGCACCTGCGCTTGGTCGTCTCCATTTCCCGCAAGTACCTCGGCTACGGCCTGCCCCACGGCGATCTGATCCAGGAAGGCAACATCGGCCTGATGAAGGCCGTGAAGCGGTTCGATCCGGAACAGGGTGTGCGCCTAGTGAGCTATGCCATGCACTGGATCAAGGCCGAGATCCACGAGTACATCCTCAAGAACTGGCGGATGGTCAAGGTCGCGACGACCAAGGCCCAGCGCAAGCTCTTCTTCAACCTGCGCTCGATGAAGCAGAGCATGAAGGACGAGGCCCTGGCCGAAGACACCCACCGCACGACGTTGACGCAAGGCGAAGTCGACACGCTTGCCAAGACGCTCAACGTCAAGCGCGAGGAAGTGCTCGAGATGGAAACGCGCCTCTCGGGC
>DAIMIM010000416.1:0-3088 GCA_036722755.1 Caldimonas sp.
TTTGCGCCTTGCGGGCGCCCGTTTGCTGAGTCACGCGATCCCTCCCATAGCGTTAGCAGGCCCTAGCCCGATGCTGCATCGTCTCGAGCTCCGCCTGGACGCGCGCGGCGCTGCGGTGCGCCGCCGCGTCGACGTCGAAGGCCGCAGCGAGGGCCGCCCGGTCGACGCCGGCGAGCGCCGCGTCGGTCGCGATCGCACCGAGCGCGAGCGATTCGAGCCCGTCGCCGCTGTTCGCCGATTGCGCCACCCAGCCGGCGACGCGCTCGGCGGCGGCGGCCTTGCCGAGCGCCGGCGCGAGCAGCGCCGCGACCGCTTCGGCGAACACGGCGCCACGCGTCGCCTCGATGTTGGCGCGCATGCGCGGCGCGTCGATCTCGAGACTCTCGCAGGCGTCGGCAAGCGCGCGCAGGGCGCCATGCGTCGTCATGAACAGCCCCGGCCATTCGGCAAGCTCCGCCTGCCAGTTGCCGAGGCCGCGCTGCTGCTCCTGCGGCATCGCCGCGAGCAAGGTGGCCGCCATTTGCGGTGCCCGCGTCGCGGCGGCGATGGCGACCAGTGCCGCCAGCGGATTGCGCTTGTTCGGCATCGCCGACGAGCCGCCGCGGCCGGGCCGACGCGCTTCGGCGACCTCGCCGACTTCGCCTTGCGCGAGCAGCGCCAGATCGCGGCCGATCTTGCCAAGCGAGCCGCACAGCACGGCGACCGCGCAGCCGAGCGCGACCCAGCTGTCGCGCTGGGTGTGCCACGCGGCCGGCGGCACCGCGAGGCCGAGCCGATCGCCGAGCCGACGTGCCACCGCATCGCCGGCATCGCCGAGCGCCGCGAGCGTGCCGACGGCGCCGCCGAACTGCAGCTGCAGGGCCGAGGCCGCCGCATCGGCAAGACGCGACTCGGCGCGCAGCAGCGGCGCCAGCCAGGCCATGACCGCGTGGCCGAAGCCGATGACCTGTGCCGGCTGCATCAGGGTCCGCGCCAGCGCCGGCGTCGCCGCATGCGTCTCGGCCAGCGCCGTCAGCGAGGCGGCGAGACGGCGCAGGTCGGCGTCAATCAGGACCAACGCACGCCGCGTCGCCAGGACCATCGCCGTGTCGATCACGTCCTGGCTGGTGCTGCCGCGGTGGACGTGCGCGGCCGCGTTCGCATCGCTCGCCGCGACCCGCGCGGTGAGCCGGCGCACCAGCGGAATGGCGATCGAGCCGGCGCAGCGCGCATCGGCGACGAGCGCGTCGATGTCGAAGCCGTCGATGCGGCAGGCGGCAGCGATCGCCGCTGCGGCGCCGGCCGGGATCACGCCTTCGTCCGCTTCGGCCGCGGCGAGCGCCGCTTCGAAAGCCAGCATGTCGGCGATCAGCGCCGCGTCGCTGAACACGGCTTCCATCTCGGCCGTCGCCAACGTTCGTTCGAAGAGAGTGCTAGCCACCGCCGTGCGCCCGTCTATTTTCGGTTCGAGCGAAGCGCGGCCGCCGGCGTCTGCGGCTCCGGCGGATGGCTCGCCGCCTGCATGCGCGCCGCCTTCTTGCCGACGAGATGGCGGATATTGGCGAGCGACATCAGGTGCGCCTGCATCAGCATCAGGAGGTTGCCGCGCCAGAGCGCGAGCGCGGTGGCGTCGGGCAGCGCGTGCAGCCTGTCCTCGTCGATGGCGTGAAAGCCATCGACCGACAGTTGCTGGCCGTTCGGCAGCGTCGCGTCGGCCTTCATCTCCTTCAGGACGCCGAGCGAGACGACGCGTTCGCAGAAGATGCGGGTGCGTTCGGTCTCGAGCTCGAAGCGCTCGAGAAAATCCATGGTCCGCTGCAATGCCGGCGCGGCCGTGTCGCCCTCCAGAAAGAGCGGCTCCGCGCCGTGCTCGGAAAAGCCGCTCCACGTGTCGTCGACGAGGACGTGGGTCGCGGCGGCGCCGGGCACCTTGGCGGTGAGGAACGGATAGCGGCGAATGAAGGCCGGGATGTAGCGCGCATCCCAGCGCGCGCCATCGACGTGCAGGTTCTCGCCATGGCTGAGGCCGAGCAGCGCGACCGGCGACATGACCGCGCTGCCCGCCGCGTCGCGTGCGCCGGTCTCGACGAAGACGATCGGAAATTCGAGCGCCGCCTGCGCGAATTCGGTGGCCGTGACGAAGACTGCGTGCAACTCCCTGGCGATCGAAAAATCCGTGAGCGGCGAGATCCTGCGAGCGCGGTGCACGGCCGGATCGAGCGGCACCGGGCGCCCATACATCGACGGCGCGTCGCGCTTCAAGCGTGGGCTCCGCCGGCATCGGCCGGCAAGGCGCTGGCGAGGACCTTGTCGACGCGCTTGCCGTCGAGGTCGACGACCTCGAAGCGCCAGCCTTCCCACTCGACCGCATCGGCCGTCTCCGGCAGGCGGCCGAGCAGCAGCATCACCATGCCGGCGAGCGTGTTGTAGCGGCCGCGGTCTTCCTCGGGAAGCTCCTTGAGGTCGAGCCGGTCCTTCAGCTCCGGCGTCGGAATCAGGCCGTCGAACAGCCAGCTGCCGTCGGCGCGCTGCACGGCCCAGGAGTCGGCGTCGGTCTTGGTGCTGAACTCGCCGGTGATGGCTTCGAGCACGTCGCGCACGGTGATCATTCCCTGCACCTCGCCGTACTCGTCGACGACGAAGACGATCTGCGCGTTCGAGGCGCGGAACTGCTCGAGCAGCTCCATGCCCGACAGCGTCTCGGGAACGAAGACCGGTGGCTGCAGCCCTTCGTCGAGCGTGAAGGTCTTGCCCTGCATCGACTGCTGCAGGAGCCCTTGCGCGCTGATGACGCCGATCACGTCGTCGAGGCCGCCGCGGCACACGGGGTAGCGCGAATGGTCGGCGTCGCCGATGACGCGCAGCACGTCGGCTGCCGTCCCGGTCGCCTCGAGCCAGACGATCTCGGCGCGCGGGATCATCATCGAGCCGATCTGGCGATCGTCGAGGCGAAAGACGTTGCGCACCATCTGGTGCTCCTGCGCCTCGATGATGCCGGCGTCGAGGCCTTCCTCGAGGCTGGCGGCGATTTCTTCTTCCGTGACGCTGCGGTCGGGGCCGCCGTCGCGGATGCCCATCAGGTGCAGCGTCGCGTTGGTGCTCCACGTCA
>DAIMIM010000417.1:0-3078 GCA_036722755.1 Caldimonas sp.
CAGCACGCCGACGTCGTCGCCGAACCAGAAGCACGGCAGGCGAAGCCGGTCCCAAGGGCGGCCGCCGACATGGATGCACGGATGCAGATGGCCGGCCAGCACGTAAGCGCCGGGGACGCGGCGCGGGTGATGGCAGAGCGCGAAGCCATCCTCCTGCAACGGCTCGTCGACGACCGTGATATCGAGATGCGAGGGCGGGTCGCCGGCGCGGTCGTCATGGTTGCCGCGCACGAGCACGAGCTCGAGCGTTGCGTGGGCCTGGCGCCAAGCCACGACCGCGGCGATGGTCGCTGCCGCGTGGGCTCGCGCCGAGTGCAGGAAGTCGCCGAGGAAGACGACCCGGCGTGCGCCGGTGCGAACGACGAGGCCCGTCAGCGCGGCCAGCGTTTCGCTGGTCGTGCCGCGCGGCACCGGCACGCCGAGGGCACGAAAGCTCACCGCCTTGCCGATGTGCGCGTCGGCGATCAACAGGGTGCGGCTCGCGGCGATGAAGGCCGCCTTCTCGGGCAACAGGACGAGCGGCCGGCCGCCCGCCAGGATCGTCGTCGTCACGGCGGCCTCACCCTGCGAACAGGTGCAGCGCGACGTCGAGTTGCTCGGTGGGGTTCTTGCGAAAGCCCGAGCGCGCGAAACGCTGCAGGCGACCGATCGCGAACGACGTCAACGCCGATGCCTGACCGTTCGCGTCGACGGTCGGTGTCGCCGAGCCAGCCGCCTCGGCGTGGGCGCGCAGGCTTTGCCGCAGCTGCGACTCGATGCGATCGAAGAACTGGTTCATGCGCACCAGCAGCCGCTCGTTCTCGAAGACCAGCGCGTCGCCGACCATCACCCGCGTCATGCCCGGATTCTTCTCGCCGAACTGGAGCAGGACGAACAGGACCTTGTGGACCTGCGCGGCCGGGCTCGGCTCGCGCTCGACGATCTGGCTGACGAGCGTGAAGACGCTTTGCTCGATGAACTCGATCAGCCCTTCGAACATCTGCGCCTTGCTGGCGAAATGGCGGTAGAGCGCAGCTTCAGAGACATCGAGCCTGGCGGCCAGCGCGGCCGTCGTGATGCGCTCGGCGCCGGGCTCCTGCAGCATGGCGGCGAGCATCTCGAGAATCTGCACACGGCGCTCGCCCGGCCGCGGGCGCTTTCGCGCGACGATGGCCTCGGCGACCTTCGACTTGACGGAAGGCTGGATCGCTTCGGCGGAAAGATCGCTCGACGCGTCGCTCGTGGGTTCGCCGAGATCGCCGGCGGGCGGTTCTGGCGAATGCGTCATCTGGGGAGGGTGAGCTGGCGAAGCGCGCCGATTTTGGCACACACGTAAGCCGGCTTCGCGTGCGTGCGCACGCCGGAATGGGTGCGCTTCGCGCCAAGGTTGACGCCGCCTCGCACGGTGCCGAGAAAGCGCCCCTCGAGATAGCGCTGCATCCAGACCGTGCGCATGCCGAGGGCGTGCGCCGACCTCAGGTTCTCGAGCGTGTCTTCGACCAGGATGCAACGCGAGGGCGGCACGCCGAGCCGCGCGACCAGGCGCCGCAGCGTGCGCGCGTCGGGCTTGGGGCGCGGCATGCCGAACATCGTCATGCTCTCGATCGGGAAGACACCGTCGAAGCTGCGCGCCAGGCCGAGCGCCTGGAGCACGCGCATCGCGTAGGCACGGGGCGCGTTGGTCAGGATGTACTTTCGGCCGGGCAGGCGGGCCAGCGCAGCGCGGTCGTGCGCACTCGTCCGCAAACGCTCCTCGAGGCCGGGCATGCGGTGCGTCTCTTCGAGGAAGTGCGCGGCGCGCACGCCGTGGTGCCGGACGAGCCCGAGCAGCGTCGCACCGTAGCGCTTGTAGTAGCGCTGACGCAGGGCCCAGGCCTCGTCGCCTTCGATTCCCAGGTGCTTCGCGATGTAGTCGCCCATCGCGACATGCACGGCCTCGAACGCGGCGTGGCTGGCGTCATGCAGCGTGTTGTCGAGATCGAACAGCCAGACCGGTTTGCTCACCGGGAGCGGATCATCGTGCCGTAGGCCTGCTCGGTCAGCACTTCGAGCAGCATCGCATGGGGAACGCGGCCGTCGATGATGTGCACGGTGTTGACGCCGTTCTTCGCGGCGTCGAGGGCCGACTGGATCTTGGGCAGCATGCCGCCCGAAATCGTGCCGTCGGCGAACAGCTCGTCGATCTCGCGCGCGGTCAGGTCGGTGAGCAGCTTGCCGGCCTTGTCGAGCACGCCCGGCGTGTTCGTCAGCATCATCAGCTTTTCGGCCTTCAGCACCTCGGCCAGCTTGCCGGCGACGACGTCGGCGTTGATGTTGTAGTTCTCGTTGTCGGCGCCGAAGCCGAGCGGCGAGATGACCGGAATGAACTGATCGTCCTGAAGCGCCATGACCACGCTCGGATCGATCGACTCGATCTCGCCGACCGAGCCGACGTCGTGCACCTTGGTCGGATCGTTGAGATCGACCATGCGCAGCTTCTTCGCCCTGATCAGGCCGCCGTCGCGCCCGGTCAGGCCGACGGCCTTGCCACCGGCGACGTTGATGAGGCCGACGATGTCCTGCTGGACCTGGCCGGCCAGCACCCACTCGACGACTTCCATCGTCTCCTCGTCGGTGACGCGCATGCCCTGGATGAACTCGCCCTTCTTGCCGATCTTGGCAAGTGCCTCCTCGATCTGCGGGCCGCCGCCGTGCACGACCACCGGGTTCATGCCGACGAGCTTCAGCAGCACCACGTCTTCCGCGAAATCCTGCTGCAAGGCCGGGTCGGTCATGGCGTTGCCGCCGTACTTGATGACGATCGTCTTGCCGTGGAACCTGCGGATGTAAGGCAGCGCCTGGGCCAGGATCTCGGCCTTGTCGCGCGGCGCGACATGCGAGAGATCGTGGGTCTCGGGAGGCGGGGCGGCGGGCGTTGCGGTCATGTTGGAGCCCGCGCGGGGGCGGTTGGGATTGCCGCCAGAATCCTACACGCTGCCCAGGAGCTCGACGCGATGAAAGCGAAGTTGCAAGGCGCGCCGGCGATCGACGAGCCGGCGCGCACGACACCAGTCTTCGGCGAGTACGACGTCGTCGTTCTGGGCGGCGGCCCGGCCGGCA
>DAIMIM010000418.1:0-3062 GCA_036722755.1 Caldimonas sp.
GCGACCTGCGCATCGGCATCGTCCAGGCGCGCTTCAACCGCGCCCTCACCGATCGCATCGCCGCCGCATGCCAGGCCGAGCTGGCGCTGCTCGGGGTCGGCGCCGGCGCGGTGACGCTTGTCGAGGTGCCGGGCGCACTCGAGCTCGGCGTGGCCCTGACCGCGCTCGCCGATTCCGATGATTTCGACGCGCTCGTCGCGATCGGCTGCGTGATCCGCGGCGAGACCTATCACTTCGAGCTCGTTGCCAACGAGAGCAGCGCCGCCGTGACGCGTGTCGGCCTCGACCACGGCCTGCCGATCGCCAACGCCGTCCTCACCTGCGAGAACGAAGCGCAGGCCGCCGAACGTGCCGACGACAAGGGGCGCGACGCCGCCCGCGTCGCCGTCGAGATGGCCAACCTGCTGGACGACTGGTCGTGAGCGATCCCGACAGGCCCGTCGCCGGGCCGCCCCAAGGCGGGCCGCGCCCCCTCGGGGGGCAGCGCAGCGGCGCCAGCCGCAAGCGTGGGGGCTCCATCTCGGCGCGCCGCAAGGCCCGCGAGTTCGCCTTGCAGGGTCTGTACGAGTGGCTCCTCAACGGCGCCGACGCCGGGGTCGTCGACGCCCACGTGCGCGAGCAGGACGGCTTCGCGAAGTGCGACACCGCGCACTTCGACCTGCTGCTGCACGGCTGCATCCGCGAAGCGGGCGCGCTCGACGCGCTGCTCGTGCCGCATCTCGACCGCAAGCTCGCGCAGCTGTCGCCGGTCGAGCACGCGGCGCTGATGATCGGCACCTACGAGCTGCGACACTGCATCGAGATTCCCTACAAGGTCGCGATCAACGAGGCGGTCGAGCTGACCAAGAGCTTCGGCGGCACGGACGGGCACAAGTACGTGAACGGCGTACTCGACAAGACGGCCGGCGACCTGCGCACTGTCGAGGTCGAGGCCGTTCGCCAGCAACGCCACCAGGACGCCGGACAGCCGCGCTGAGCCGGCTGCACGGCTCGTCGGCGCGCTTCGTCGTACCGATGCCGCAACGCCGCTACCACGGCACGCCGAATGGTGAGCTTGTGTTACGAACGTTTGCGACGCCCCCTTTTTCACACTCGGAGGGCCGGCGCCTCACTTAAGCTGGCGTTCGTGAACAGTCCATCGATCCCGCCCGCAGCGCCTGGCGATTCCGAGCCGGTCTCGCCGAGCCTGCCCGGCGTCGCCCTCTGGAGCGATTCCGACAGCGGCGGCCGGCCGCCGACGCCCGGCTTCGAAGGCCTCGTCGCCACCGAGGCCGATCGCGCCATGCCGACGATCGGCCACATCGGCCGCTATGCGCTCAAGTACCAGCTCGGCACCGGCGGCCTGGGCACCGTCTTCGCCGCGCATGATCCGCTGCTGTCGCGGCTGATCGCCGTCAAGACGCTCAACGTCGAGATCAAGGACGAAGAGCGGGAGTCCTTCAACGCGCTCTTCCTCAACGAAGCGCGCGCCGCCGGTGGCCTGAGCCATCCGCACATCGTCACCGTGTTCGATGCCGGCATCAGCGACAACCGCGCCTACATCGCCATGGAGCTGCTGAAGGGCCGCGACCTGCGCCAGCTGCGCCAGGAAGGCTGGCGCGCAACGCCGGCGCAGGCCGCGCTGATCATCCGCCGCGTCGCCGATGCGCTCGCCTTCGCGCATTCGAAAGGCGTCATCCACCGCGACATCAAGCCGGCCAACATCTTCATGGTCGGACGAACGCAGCCGCGCGTGCTCGACTTCGGCATCGCCCGCGTCGCCCATCGCCAGGGCAGCGGCGACGCGATGCTCGGTGCCGGCTCGCCCTACTACATGGCGCCCGAGCAGGTGCGGCGCGAACCCGGCGACCGACGCGCCGACGTGTTTTCGCTCGGCGTCGTGCTGTACGAGCTGCTGACCGATCAGAAGCCGTTTCGCGGCGAGACGCTGAAGGAAATCACGACAGCCGTGCTGACGCACGAGCCCGAGCTGGCCTGCAAGATCGACCCGGCCGTGCCGAAGACGCTCGCCGACATCGCCGCGCGGGCCATGGCCAAGGACCCCGAACAGCGATTCCGTTCGGCGCGCTCGTTCGCGCGCGAGCTGCGCCAGTGGCTCGACGCCAACCCGTCCGCACCCGACCCGGAAGCCACGCTGCCCACCGTTCAGCCTCTGCGCCGGCGCGTACCCGCCATTGCCGCGACGGCCCTGGTCGCCGTCGCCCTGCTCGCCGCGGGCCTGTGGTGGAAGAACTCGACCCCCGTGCTGGCTGCGACGGCGGCGACGCCGGCGCTCGTGGCGCGCACCGAGGCGGCGCTCGCGGCGCCACCAGCGCGTGTCGTTGCATCGACGGCTGCGGCGCCGACGGTCGGTGCCATGGCGATGGCATTGCCGGCATCCGGCAGCGCGGCCGCGATCGTCCTGGCCGGCTCGACGTCGATGCCGCTGGCGACACCGCCCATGACGCCGACGACATCGCTGGCGCAGCCGGGCGCGACGCCATCCACCCCTGCGCCTGCGATGACGGCAGCCGCGAGCATCATCAGCAAGGAAGACTCGCTGCTCCTCGCCACCATCGTCCCGACACCACCGCGCCTGATCGCCGCGCCTGCACCCGCATCGTCGAAGCCCGAGACCGCGGCACCGACAAAGGCGACGCTCCCGATGGCGACGGCGCCGGTTGCAGCGAAGGAATCCGCCAAGGACCGTCGCGCCCGTGAAGCGCGCGAACGCGAGACGAAGCTGGCGATGGCCAGCGTCGCCCCGGCGACCGGGACGGTGAAGATCGCCATCAGCCCCTGGGGCATGGTCGAAGTGGATGGTGCGCCGTCGGGCGCCGCGCCGCCGCTGACCGAGCTGACGCTCGCCGAAGGCAAGCACCAGATCGTCGTCCGAAACGGCGAATACCCGCCCTATGTCGCCTCCGTCAACGTTATTGCTGGCCAGGTCGTCGCGCTTCGCTATAAATTCGGATCGTAGGAATGGTGCCCCCACGCTCACGTTGTTCGCTGCCCCCCGAGGGGGCGTGGCCGGCCTTGGGGCGGCCCGGCGTCCGGCCGGTGGTGCCCCCACGCTCACGTTG
>DAIMIM010000419.1:0-3057 GCA_036722755.1 Caldimonas sp.
ATCGCGCGCCGCCAGATCGAAGATCACGCCCTGGCGCAGCGCGCCGCGCGCCGGCTTCAGCTCGGCGATGCCGAAGCTGGCCGCGAGCGTGTAGAGGATCGAGAGACCGCCGCCGATGACGGCGCGGCGGTCGTCCTTCAGGCCGGGCAGCGTCAGGCGGTCGATGCTCCCGGCCTCGAGGCAGCGCTCGATCAGCCATTGCAGGCCCGCCGGCGTGATGCGGCCATCGCTGATCCCGCTGGCCGCCAGCACCTGGGAGACCGCACCCACGGTGCCCGACGCACCGAGCGCCTCGCGCCAATGCGACGCCGCGAACGGCTCGAGACCTTCCTCGAGCTCGGCGCCGGCGGCGATCTGCGCGTCGCGAAACGCACGTTGCGTGAACCGGCCGTCGCCGAAATATTTCATGGACAGGCTGACGCTGCCGACCTGGAACGACTCGGCGCGCAGCGGCTGCGCGGCGTGGCCGAGGATCATCTCGGTCGAGCGTCCGCCGATGTCGACGACCAGGCGCGGCACGGTCGACGGCTGCAGCCGCGCTACGCCGGCGTAGATGAGGCGTGCCTCCTCGCGGCCCGAGATGATCTCGATGGGACGGGCGAGCACGGTCTGCGCGCGCGCCAGGAAGGCATCGCGGTTGCGCGCCTCGCGCAGCGTCTGCGTCGCCACGGCGCGCACCTGGGCCGAGCCGAAGCCTTCGAGGCGCCGCGCAAAGCGGGCCAGGCAGTCGAGCCCGCGCACGGCGGCGTCGTCGCTCAGATAGCCGGACGCATCGAGACCGGCGCCGAGGCGAACGGTCTCCTTCAGGTAGTCGATGCGCCGGTAGCGCTCGCCGTTCAGCTGTGCGATCTCGAGCCGAAAGCTGTTCGAGCCCATGTCGATCGCGGCCAGCTGACCCGGCCAGCGCTCGTCGTCGTGTCGCGATTGCGGCTCCATGCGGGCATTGTCGATGCGGGCCGACGGCGACCTGGCGTGCTGGTTTTCAGCCGCCTTCCTAGAATGCCCTCCCGCCTCGACCACGGACTCACGCGATGCTGCGCACCGATCTCGACAACGTTCCCCCTTCCTCGACGACATCGCGCGGGGTCGCGCGGTCGGTGCAGCCGCTCACGGCGGCGATGGTCACGACAAGCACCGAGGGCCTCGAGGCGGGCGAGGTGACGATCGATTCCGGCGGCTTCGCCATGCCGGCGTATCGGGCCATGCCGGCCGGCGGGGCGGGCTTGCCCGTCGTCATCGTCGTCTCCGAGATCTTCGGCGTGCACGAGCACATCGCCGACGTCGCGCGGCGCTTCGCCAGGCTGGGCTATCTGGCGATCGCGCCGGAGCTGTTCGTGCGCCAGGGCGACGCGAAAGCGCCGATGGACATCCCGACCTTGTTCGCGACCATCGTTCTCAAGACGCCGCATGCGCAGGTAATGGCCGACATCGACGCCTGCGTCGCCTGGGCCGGACAGCATGGCGGCGACCTGTCGAAGCTCGGCATCACCGGCTTTTGCTGGGGCGGACTCATCACCTGGCTGTACAGCGCGCACAGCGCCGCGGTCAAGGCCGGAGTCGCCTGGTACGGGCGCCTCACCGGCGTCAAGAGCGATCGGCAGAGTTCGTATCCGATCGACGAGGCGCCGTCGCTGCAGGCGCCGGTGTTGGGCCTCTACGGCGGCATCGACGCCGGCATTCCGCTCGCCACGGTCGATGCCATGAAGACGGCGCTGGCAACGGGCAGCGCCGCCGCCCGGCGCTCGGAGATCGTCGTCTATCCGGCTGCGAACCATGCGTTCTTCGCCGACTACCGGCCGAACTACGACAAGGCGGCTGCCGACGACGGCTGGCGTCGCTGCCTCGACTGGCTGCGCGCCCACGGGGTCGCATGACGCGTCATCGGGCTTGCGCATGACGCGTCATCGGGCTCGCGCATGACGCTCCATCGGACTCGCGCATGACGCGTCATCGGGCTCGCGCATGACGCTCGGCTGGATCGTTCTCGCCACGCTGGCCGGAGGCGTGCTCTCGGTCGCCGTCGCGGCCAGCCTCACCGTCGCGCTGTTGTCGCGGATCGTCCAGCAGCTCGTCAGCCTGTCGACCGGCGTGCTGCTCGCCACGGCGCTGCTCGACATCCTGCCCGAGGCATTCGAGACCAAGGGCGTGCGCCCGCAGGCCCTCTTCGGCACGCTGCTCGGCGGCCTGATGTTCTTCTTCCTGCTCGAGAAGGCCGAGCTCTACCGGCACAGCCACCACCACGAAGGCGACGAGCACCATCACCATCACGGCTTCGACCGGGCCCAGGCCGGGCGCGGCGGCTGGAGCGTGATCCTCGGCGACAGCATCCACAATTTCTGCGACGGCATCATCATCGCCGCCGCCTTCCTGGCCGACACACGGATCGGCGCGATCACCTCGCTGGCCATCATCGCCCACGAGATCCCGCAAGAGGTCGGCGACTACATCGTGCTGCTCAACGCCGGCTTCTCGCGCGGCCGGGCGCTCTTCTTCAATGCGCTATCGGGGTTCGCCGCCGTGGTCGGGGGCATCGTCGGCTACTACATCGTCGGGCCGTGGCAGGCGATGTTTCCGTTCCTGCTCGTCGTCGCCTCGAGCAGCTTCATCTACGTCTCGGTCGCCGATCTGATCCCGCAACTGCAGCACCGCCTCAGCCTGCGCGAGACGGCCGCGCAGTTGCTGTGGCTGGCGGCAGGCATCGGCATCGTCGTGGTGGCGATGACGATGTTGCGCGAGCACTGACGGAGCGGGTCCTCAGCGAACGATCAGCAGCGGAATCTTGGTGTGCTTGAGGACGTCCTGGGTCTCGCTGCCGAGAAAGAGCGAGGCGAGGCCGCTGCGGCCGTGCGAGCCCATCACGAGCAGGTCGCAGCCGGTCTTCTCGGCATGCTCGACGATCGCTTCCCACGGCTGCAGGCCGTCGATCGTCTCGCCGTGGCAGACCACGCCCGCCGCGTCGCAAGCCGCGATGACGGCGCGAACGTGGTGCGCGGCCGCCCGCTCCTGGGCGTCGAAGAATTCCTGCGGCGGCGTCGGCTGCATCTCGGCGACGGCGCC
>DAIMIM010000420.1:0-3045 GCA_036722755.1 Caldimonas sp.
CCATCCCCAAACCGCCCGACGCAGGCAAGGCTCGACGCGTCAGCTGGCGCGAAGTGGTCAGTCAGTGAACGGGCGGCACGGGCGCAGTGCCCCCGAGGCGCCGGGCACCTCACGACGCCGGCCGGCGTGGCCGGTCGTCCACGGCACCACAGCCGTTCACGAGCTTCAAAGGCTCCGTTCGTCGCCCACCCGTGAACGCCAGAACACGTCGCAATACACTGTCTTTAGCTAAAAGGAATCGGAAATGCGCGCTTCTCGCGGCTTCACTCTCATCGAGGTCATGGTCACGGTGGCAATCGTCGCGATCCTGGCGGCTGTGGCCCTTCCGTCCTACACCGGCTACGTGATGCGGGCCGATGCCGCCGAAGCGCAAAAGGGCCTGTCGGAAATGCGCCTCAAGATGGAGACGTACTACCAGGACAAGCGCGCGTACACCCTGGCAGGCGACGACTCATGCGTCGTCGGCGGCGCCGCGCCGCTGCCGCGGGACACGCAGACCTTCGCGTTTGCATGCAGCAACCGCACGGCCAGCACGTACACGGTCAGCGCAACGGGGATCGCCGGCACCAAGATGGACGGCTTCACCTTCACCATCGACCAGGCCGACACCGAAGCGACGACAGCGCCAGCCGCCTCGGGCTGGCCCACCTGCCCGACGCGCTGGATGCGCAAGCAAGGTGACACATGCTCGTGATCAGGCGCCAGGCCGCCGGCTTCTCGCTCATCGAGTTGCTGATCGCCATGACGATCGCAGGAATCCTCCTTGCGTTCGGCGCGCCGGCCATGTCGGGATACATCCAGAACGCGCGTCTCGGAGCGATGGCGCAAAGCATCTATTCCGGTCTGCAGATGGCGCGCACGGAAGCGGTCAGACGCAACCAGAGCGTCGAGTTCGTGCTGTCCAACTCGCCGCTCGACACGACCACGGTCGATGCCGTCTCGCAGGATGCCTCGGGCCGGAACTGGGTCGTGCGCTACATGCAACCCCCGCCCATCTCGACCTATCAAGGAATCGAGAAAAAGGCGACCAACAGCGGCGATGCCGGTGGTGTCGTCGTCGCTGCCACGGCTCCGCTGTTCGTCTTCAACGGCCTTGGTGGCTCGAATGTTCCCGGCACGATCGCGCTGACCAACCCGGTGGTGGGGCTCTGCTCGCCGGCCGGCTCGGTGCGCTGCTGGAATGTCGTCGTCGGTGCCGGCGGCCAGATTCGGCTCTGCACACCCGACGCGTCGCTGGCCGTCAGCGACACGCGGTATTGCCCACCCTAGGAGCGAGGCATGAAACGGCAATCTCAATCGGGCATGTTCCTCCTGGAGGCGCTGATCTCGATCCTGATCTTCTCGCTCGGCATCCTCGGCATGGTGGCGATGGGCGGCACGGCGATGACGGCACAGTCCGACGCCCAGTACCGAACCGAGGCGGCGAACCTGGCATCGGAGATGGCCAGCAACATCGTGCTCAACGTTGATCGGGGGGCCAACTTCGTAACATCGCTGCCCGGCTTCGAGCACCTGCGCACGAATGCAGGCACCTGCAACTTCGCCGGCACGGCGTCGAGCAATGCGACGGTGCTCAACTGGGTCGACCAGATCCGCGGCGCGGTGCCGGGCGTGCAGGGTCTGCCGGGGGCCACCAACACGAGTGAATCGATTGCCGTGGACATGTCGCCCACCGGCCACAACAAAGTGACCATCACGATCTGCTGGAAGCCGCCGGCCTCGAGCGCGAGCCCGTTCTCGCCGTGGCACCAGCATGTGCTGGTGAGCTACGTCAACCTGAACTGAGCATCGCCATGCGTTGTCTTTCGCACCCTACCCGTCGACAGGCCGGCCGAGGCATGTCCATGATCGAGGTCCTGGTCGGCTTGGCAGTCGGCATGATCGGCATGCTGGTCATTTTCCAGACGGTCACGGTCTGGGATGCGCGGACGCGCATCAGCGCGTCGAACGGCGACACCCAGGTCGCCGGGTCGCTCGCCATGTTCCGGCTCGAGCGGGACCTGCGGCTGGCTGGCATGGGCTTCGGCGGTGCGGGCAGCGCCGAGCTCGGGTGCACCGTCAACGCCTTCGACAACAAGGCCAGCGGTGCGGCACCGTTCACGCTCAGCCCGGTCGTCATCACGGATGGGGATCCCACCGGCGTCCCCGACACCATCGAGGTGCTCTACGGCAATTCGCCCTTCTTCGTCGAAGCCGAGGAATTCACCAACGGAACGTCGTCGACGCTGGCGACGACTCTCAAGTACGGATTCAAGCGCGGCGATCTGGCGGTCATGACCGACAAGGCGAGCAACTGCCGGCTGCTCGAGATCACCGACGACTTGACGCCGGACGACCATCAATTGAGCTTCACCACCGATCCGTACACGAGCTTCTACACGAACACGGCCGTACCGGTGGTTCGCTGGAATTCCGCGACGGCGTCGATGCCGACGTTCAGCACAGGCAATCTCTACAGCCTCGGGCCGCTGCCGCAGCGCAACGAATGGTCGGTGTCGCCGACCAGCGCCACGCTGGGCTTCATCAACCGGCTCAGCATCGTCGACATCAACCAGTTCTTCCCGGTCGCCGAAGGCGTGATCGACATGAAGCTGCAGTACGGCTACGACACCGATTCCGACAAGCGCATTTCCGATGCCGAATGGACCAAGGTCGTCCCTGTCGACTGGACCAAGGTGCTCGCGGTGCGCGTGGCCTTGCTCGTTCGCGGCCGCGATTTCCAGAAGCCGCCAGCGGGCGACGCCAATGCGCCGCGCTATCGCCTGTCGACGCCGCCGACATGGGCGGCAGGCACCAAGAGTTTCGTGATGAAGAGCGTCGATGGCACGCCGGACCTTGACGTCGCCGACAGTCCGAACAATTGGCGCTACTACCGCTACCGGGTCTACGAGAAGGTGATCCCGCTGCGAAACGTCATCTGGGGGCAGTCGTGAACGGCTCGTCCGGAAGGCGCCGCGCGCGAGCCGGAGCAGGCGGCTTGCGGCACGTTTCCGGCCAGCGTGGAGTGGTGTTGTTTGTGGCGTTGATCGTGCTGGTGGTGATGGC
>DAIMIM010000421.1:0-3043 GCA_036722755.1 Caldimonas sp.
CAGCGTGCCGCGATCGAAGACGAGGTTGAACTCGACGTAGCGGCCGCGCCGGTAGGTCTGGAAGTCGCGCTCGCGCTCGCCGTAGGGCGTGTCGCGACGGCGCTGCAGGATCGGCAGATAGGCCGACAGGAACGCATCGCCGACGGCCCGCATCAGTGCGAAGCCCACGTCGAAGCCGCCTTCGGAGACGTCGTCGAAGAAGACGCCGCCGATGCCTCTCGGCTCGTTGCGGTGCTTTAGAAAGAAATACTCGTCGCACCAGCGTTTGAAGCGCGGATAGACGTCGGCGCCGAACGGCGCCAGCGCGTCCCGGTTGGTCGCGTGAAAATGGCGGGCGTCTTCCTCGAAGCCGTAGTAGGGCGTCAGGTCCATGCCGCCGCCGAACCAGACCGACGGCGCGCCACCGGCCGGCGTGGCGGCGAGCATGCGCACGTTCATGTGCACCGTCGGCATGTACGGGTTGCGCGGATGAAAGACCAGCGACACACCCATCGCCTCGAACGGCGCGCCGGCGAGGTCGCTGCCGCGGTGCTGCGTCGCCGACGCCGGCAGCGCCTGGCCCGAGACGTGCGAGAAGCTGCAGCCGCCCCGCTCGAGCAGCTCGCCGCCTTCGACCAGTCGCGAGATGCCCTCGCCTTCGAGCTTGCCGCCGGGCTCGCGCTGCCAGCGGTCGGTGAGGAAAGCGTCGCCGCCTTCCGTCTCCATCGCCGCAACGATGCGCGACTGCAGGCCGAGCAGGTAGTCGCGGACAGCTGCCGCGCTCATCGTCGCGCCCGCCGCAGTGAACGAAGTGAGCGTGGGGGGATCATCCCGGCGCCCGCCGGGCCGCCCCAAGGGCGCCGGGCGCCCCCTCGGGGGGCAGTGAACGAAGTGAGCGTGGGGGCACCATCATCGCTTCAGTGCACGCTGGCCGATGTCGCGGCGGTACTGCGCGCCGGCGAACGAGATGCCGCGAACGATCTCGTAGGCGCGCTGCTGCGCCAGGCGGGTCGAATCGCCGAGCGCCGTGACGCAGAGAACGCGGCCGCCCGAGGTCACCGGCATGCCGTCGCCCGACGCCGTCGCCGCATGGAAGACCTTGACGTCCTCGCTGTCGGCCGGCAGCCCGGCGATCGGGTCGCCCCGCTGCGGATCGCCCGGATAGCCGCTGGCCGCCATGACGACGCCGAGCGCGACGCGCCGGTCCCACTGCAGCTCGATGTCGGCGAGCGGGTGCGCCGGATCGGGCGCGGTCGCGTGCATGAGCAGGTCGAAGAGATCGCTCTTCAGGCGCATCAGGATCGGCTGCGTCTCGGGGTCGCCGAGCCGGCAGTTGAACTCGACCGTCTTCGGCGCGCCGTGCGCGTCGATCATCAGGCCGACATAGAGGAAGCCGCTGAACGGCACGCCGTCGGCGGCCATCCCCTCGATGGTCGGCAGGACGATCTCGTGCATGACCTGGGCGTGGACGTTCGGCGTGACGACCGGCGCCGGCGAGTACGCGCCCATGCCACCGGTATTCGGGCCGGTGTCGCCGTCGCCGATGCGCTTGTGGTCCTGGCTGGTGGCCAGCGACAGGACGCTGCGGCCATCGCAGACGACCATGAAGCTCGCTTCTTCACCGTCGAGAAATTCCTCGATGACGACGCGGCCGCCGCTGCCGGCCTTGCCGGCGCCGAGCATCGCATCGATGGCCGCATGCGCTTCGTCGCGCGTCGTCGCCACCACCACGCCCTTGCCGGCAGCGAGCCCGTCGGCCTTGACGACGATCGGCAGCGCCGACGCATCGATGTGCGCGTGGGCCGGCGCGGCGTCGGCGAAGACCGCGTAACCGGCCGTCGGAATCGCGTGCCGCTCCATGAACGCCTTGGCGAATGCCTTGGAGCTCTCGAGCTGCGCCGCCGCCTTGGTCGGGCCGAAGATGCGCAGGCCGCGGGCGCGAAAGATGTCGACGGCGCCGGCGGCGAGCGCCGCCTCGGGGCCGACCACCGTCAGCGCGATCTTCTCGGCGAGCGCGAAATCGGCGAGCTTGTCGAGGTCGGTGATGGCGACGTTCTTGACCTGCTGCTCTGCCGCGGTGCCGGCATTGCCGGGCGCGACGTAGACCGTCTGCACGCGCGGCGAGCGCGCCAGCTTCCAGGCCAGCGCATGCTCGCGGCCGCCGGCGCCGATGACGAGGACCTTCACGATCGCGACCGCATTCGATCGCGCGGCCTCATGGCGAGATCTCGGCGTTGTGGAAGACGGCCTGCACGTCGTCGAGATCCTCGATGACGTCGAGCAGCTTCTGCATCCGCTCGGCGTCGTCGCCCTCGAGCGGAATCGTGTTCTCGGGCCGCATCGTCACCTCGGCGTGGTCCGGCTTCAGCCCGGCCGTGTCGAGCGCCTTGTTCACCGCCTCGAACTCGAACGGCGCCGACAGCACCTCGATGGCGCCGTCGTCGTCGTTGATGACGTCCTCGGCGCCGGCCTCGAGCGCCACTTCCATGACCTTGTCTTCATTCGTGCCGGGCGCGAAGACGAACTGACCGCAGTGCTTGAACTGGAACGCGACCGAGCCTTCGGTGCCGAGGTTGCCGCCGTACTTGCTGAAGGCGTGGCGCACTTCGGCGACAGTGCGGACGCGGTTGTCGGTCATGCAGTCGACGATGATCGCCGCGCCGCCGATACCGTAGCCCTCGTAGCGGATCTCCTCGTAGTGCATGCCCTCCAGGTTGCCGGTCGCCTTGTCGATGTTCTTCTTGATCGTGTCGGCGGGCATGTTCGAGCCCTTGGCCTTCTCCACCGCCAGACGCAGGCGCGGGTTCATCGCCAGGTCGCCGCCGCCATGGCGCGCGGCGACGACGATCTCGCGGATCAGGCGTGTCCAGACCTTGCCGCGCTTCTCGTCCTGGCGGCCCTTTCGGTGCTGGATGTTCGCCCACTTGGAATGACCGGCCATGAGGCTCCTCGCGAGCGTCGCGCCGTGCGCGCCGCTCTGATTGTTCGACAGACTGACCGCGATCTTACCGACGCCTCTTGCGGAGCGACCGCCGGCGAGCAAAGCCGCGGCCGGGCGGACGCG
>DAIMIM010000422.1:0-3039 GCA_036722755.1 Caldimonas sp.
ACGATCGAGCTCCTGAGCAGCTGGACCACGCTGATGCTCGACGCCATCGAAAGTCATGGCGGCCAGGTCCACCAGATGACGGGCGACGGCGTCGCCGCGGTCTTCGGCCTCGCGGCCGAGCCGTCGCGTGACGGCGACGCGTCCTGGGCCGCGGTGCAGGCCGCGCAGGAAATGATCGAGCTGGTGGCGCAGTTCAATGCCGAGCGTTCCTCGCTGGGCAAGGCGCCGATCGCGCCGAGCATCGGCATCGCCAGCGGCGAGGTCGTGGCCGGCCACGCCGGCACGCCGCGGCGCGCCGCCTACGTCTGCGTCGGCGCCGCGGTGCAGCGGGCGGCCCGGCTCGAAGCCCTGGCGGCCGACCGTGCGGCGGGCGCGGTGCTGATCGACGCCGCGACGCACGCGGCACTCGCCGGTCGCGTCGCCACCGACGCTGTGCCGGCGCTCGTCCTGCCTGGCAGCGCCAAGGCGGTGCCGGTGCACGCGCTCAAGACAAGGGCCTGACGCGCAGGCCGGCGCGACGCTCACTTGCGGGCGATGGTCGTGACGGTCGAAGCCATCGCCAGCGCGACGGGCGCCGACGACGTTTTCTCGACGCGATCCATCTTGGCGATCAGCACGCTGCGCTGCGGCTCGGCGATCGAGACCACGGTGCTGAGCAGCAGCAACGTGACGCTGACGGCAGCGGCGGCGGAGAGCAGGCGGACGGCGAGGGGCAGGGTCTTCATGGCGGGCTCCTTGGGGTTGCGTTGTCGATGACTCGACTGTCCGCCCGCACCCCCTTTTCAGTCCTTTGCGCGCATGAATCCGGCCTGAAGCGTTGTGAAGCCTGCTGTGTCGGCCGAACCGTCCCTCTCCGAGGCTAGTGATGCGAGGGCTCGTCGGTGTCGGGGGCTGCGCCTCTCAGGCCACCCATTCCCATGGCGCCTCCGCCTCCACCTGCACCTTCGCCCCCACTGCGCGTGCCGCCACGGCCGCTGCCGATCTCACCCCGGCCGGCGCCCCGCGAGGTTGCGGCGGAAGGGCGCACCGGGCCCTGCCTGGGAATCGCAAGCTCGGCCGGCACGGGATCGAGATCGAGCACCTCGCGGATGAAGTTGCGCAAGGAGACAACGATCTCGGCCGTCTCCACCGCGAGGCCGGCCGCCAGGTCGCTCGCGGCCTTCGCGGCCAGACGCACCTGTTCCTCGGTGCCGAGAAGAATGATGTCCGACAACGCGGCCTCGACCGCGTCGCGAACCCGCCGCCGCCGCTCGGAGCCGGGTGGGTCGCTGGTTGTCGACGTCGCCTGTGTCGTCGATGCCGGCGCGGGCGCATCCGGCTCCGCGTTCACGGGCGCTTCGCGCTCGGCCGCCATGCGCCAATCGCGCAAGTGGGCCGGATCGACCGCCAGGTTGCCGGTGAACGAGCCACCGAGCGTCTTGTAGGCAGCGATGAGCGTGCGCAGCCGCTCGTTGATCTGCCGGTTCTCGCGCTCGCGGCGCTGCTGAACCGTGTGCATCACGAGCAGGCGGATGCCGACCATCACCAGGGTGATGACGGCGAGCCCGAGCAGGGTCGAGACGAGAGCCTGCCAGGAGCTGAAGTCGAGGCCGCTGCGCACGACGAAACCTCAGGACGGGCCGTGCGGCCTAGGGCTTGTCGACGGCGTCTTCCTCGGCGACTTCGTCGGGCACTTTCGCTGCATCGGAAGCATGGTGCTCCATGTGCGTCTTCTTGCCGGGCTGCGGCGTCGCGCCGGCACCTGGCGCCACGGTTTCGTGGCGGTGCTTTTTTTCCTGCTGGATTTTCTTGTCGTGGGCGATGTTGCGTGGATCGGTCATCGTGGGCTCGAAAAATGGATGAGCCGCATTCTTGAACCGCCGTGGGGCGCACCGGGTCGGACAACGGGACCCTTGTCGGCCGGACGGGACCGTTCGCGAGGCCGCCTTGTTGCCCGCAATGGCGAGGGTGCAAGCGCAGTTGCCGCCACCAACTGCTTGCCGAATTCATTGAAGGTGATGACATGCCCTTCAATTTGACCGTCGGGCGCGTTCGGGGGACGTACGCACTGCGGGACCGAATCCGGACACGTGCGACTGTCAATTCGTCCGAGCGAGCAGAGCGGCCTGTGACCTTGGAGGTCGACTTTTTGCAGGCCCAGATCGAAACCGTCACACTCGCTTCGGTGCCGAACTGAAGCGCACGGTGGTGATGCGGCCGTTCTCGTCGGTGACCATTCGTGTTCCAATGATTTTTCGTTGGCTTGGCCATACACACGGCCAGTCCCTGATGCGAAAAAGGCGACCAATCCGGGCTTGGTTGACGCAAATCAAGAAGCAATGCGCCTCTGCGCGTATACACAAAGGTCGCCGGCACCCGGCCGGGCGCCGGCGAAGGAGAGGGTAACGCTCATGAGCAATCGCAGTCGTTTCGAACGGCATTCGCCTCCAGGGGCCATCGCATCTTCGCGATGGCTGCTCGTCGCGTTGGCGCTGTCGGTCATTGCAGGGTCTGCACAGGCGCAGAGCAGCGGCAAAAGCGGAGAGCAGGTCGTGGCCTCCGTGTGCTCCGGCTGCCACGCCAGCGGCAAGCTCGGAGCGCCGAAGATCGGCGACAAGAAGGCATGGAGCGCCCGCGCCGAGCTCGGTCTGACCGCGTTGACGCGAGAGGCGCTGAAGGGCATTCGGCAGATGCCGTCACACGGCGGCAACCCCACGCTCAGCGACAAGGAGATAGAGCGCGCCATCATCTACATGGTCAACCATTCGGGCGGCAACTGGGTCGAGCCGATCGACACGTCCCGGCCGGTGGCCGAGCGCAGCGGCGAGCAGGTCGTGAAAGCGCAGTGTTTCAAGTGCCACGAGGAGGGCAAAGGCGGCGCGCCGCGCATCGGTGATCGCGCGGCGTGGATCCCGAGGCTGAAGAACGGTCTCGACGCTACGGTGCGATCGGCCATCAACGGACATGGCGGCATGCCGTCCCGCGGCGGCTTGGCCAATCTCAGCGATGCGGAGCTCCGCAACGCGGTGATCTACATGCTCAATGCCGGCAGCGCCTCGG
>DAIMIM010000423.1:0-3038 GCA_036722755.1 Caldimonas sp.
GCGAAGACGGCGATGTTCGCGACCATGAAGCAGGAGCACATCGACTACATGCTCTCGAAGATCCCGATGGGCCGCTTTCTCGAGGTCAGCGAAGCGGCTGCGATGGTCGCCTGGCTGTCGTCGGAAGACTGCTCGTTCACAACGGGCTCGGTCGTCGACATCTCGGGCGGTCGCGCCACCTATTGATACGATGCGCGTCGGCACGGCGTGCTCACACCAGCGGAGGGCGCATGATCTTCGAGCAGGTGCAAAGCGGCGGTTGCCGCTCCTATCTCGTCGGCTGCGAGGCCACTTGCGCGGGCGCGCTGATCGATCCCGAAGTGAGCCAGATCGATCGCTACCTGGCGCTGGCTTCGCGGCACGGCCTGCGCATCCACTTCGTCATCGACACGCATACCCACGCCGATCATTTCTCGGCGCTGCGCCAGCTCGCGAAGCGCTTCGGCGTGCCGACGGTGATGCACCGCGCCAGCCCGGCGCCGGCGATCGACATGCACGTCGACGACGGCGAGATGATCATCGTCGGCAATCTGCGCATCCGCGTGCTGCACACGCCCGGCCACACCGCCGATTCGATGTGCCTCGTGGTCGAGGACCATCTCTTCAGCGGCGACACGCTGCTGATCGGCGGCACTGGCCGCACCGACCTGCCTGGCGGCGATCCGGAAGCGCTCTACGAGAGCCTTTTCGGCCGCGTGCTCGAGCTCGACCCGTCGTTGCGCGTTCACCCTGCGCACGAATACCATGGCCGTGCCGAATCGACGCTGGCCGCCGAGATCGCCGGCAACCCACGCCTGCAGCAACGCGAGCGCGGCGCATTCGTGGCGATGATGAAGGGGCTCGACCTGACGATGCCCACGCACATCACCGAAGCGCTGCGAACCAACCTGAGCGGCGGCAAGACCGTGGCCCAGATGCTCGCGGAAGCGGCGGCTAGCGTCTCGTTCATGTCGCTCGCCGAGCTGAACTCGCGCGTCGAGGCCGGCCTCGGCGACATGATCGTGCTCGACGTGCGCGAGCGCGACGCGTTCGAGCTCGCGCACGTGCCCGGCGCGCGCCTCCTGCCGCGCGGCCAGCTCGAGCTGCGCGTCAATGAAGAGCTGCCCGACCCGCTGCGCCGCATCGTCACCTGCTGCGATTTCGGCCGCATCTCGACCCTCGCCGCCGCGACCTTGCGGCAGATGGGGTTCATGCGGACCGTTGCTCTGGACGGGGGCATGAAGGCCTGGCAGGAGGCGGGGTACGTCGTGGCGTCTGGCAAGGCGTAGAAGGCGTTCGGGGCGGCTGCCGCGGGTGTCGGGTGATCGGCTCCGTTCATGTCCCCCGGCTTCGGCCTGAAGGCCGAAGCCTCCTCCTTTACTTCACTGCGCCGGTCACCCGACACCCGCGGCAGCGAGCGGCACGGCGGCATGCGCATTCAAGACGGACGCCTCGGCCGTAGCAGGAGCGCTGCGCCGGGTCGCTGTGCTCCGTTCATGTCCCCCGGCCTGGGCTGTGCCCAGGCCTCCTCCTTTACTTCACTGCGCACAGCGATCCGGCGCAGCGCTCCCGCCCACCCTGGATTCAGCCGCCGGCGGCGGCCTCCTCGTCCTGCAGCAACCGCCACATCACCTTGCCCGAGCCCGACTTCGGCAACGCCTCGACGAACTGAACGATCTTCGGCACCTTGTAGGCCGCCATGTTCTCGCGCGCCCAGGCGATGATGTCCTCGGCCGTCGTCTGCCCTTTGGCCGCGGCACGCAGCACCACCATGGCCTTCACCGTCTCACCGCGATAGGCGTCCTTCGCCGCGATGATGCAGGCCTCCTGCACGGCCGGGTGCTTGTAGAGCAGCATCTCGACCTCGGCGGGCCAGATCTTGAAGCCGCTCGCGTTGATCATCCGCTTCAGGCGGTCGGTCATGAAGAAGTAGCCCTCTTCGTCCATGCGGCCGAGGTCGCCGGTGCGAAAGAACGACCGGCCCTCGAACTCGACGAATGCTTCCGCCGTCGCTTCCGGGTGCTTCCAGTAGCCCTCGAAGACCATCGGCCCGCGCGTGATGATCTCGCCCACCTCGCCCACCGGAAGCTCCTTCAGCGTGAGCGGATCGACGACGCGCGAGTCGACCGAGAAAAAGGGGATGCCGAGACACTGCAGCTTGGCCCGCTCGGGCGGGTTGGAATGGCTCGGCGCCGCGGTCTCGGTGAGGCCGTAACCCTCGGCGAAGGTGAGGCCGAATTCGTCGAGCAGGCGTTGTGCCACCGCGTGCGGCATCGCCGCGCCGCCGCCGCTGATCGAGCGCAGGCTCGCGAGGTCGAAGCTCTTGTAGTTCGGGCTGGCGAAGAGATCGATGATCATCGTCGGGATGCAGACCCAGTGCGAGATCCGGCGGCCGGAGATCAGGCGGCCGGCAAGCTCGCGGTCCCAGCGCGGCATGAGGTGCACGGTCGAGCCGGCGACGACGGACCCCAGGACGCTGTAGAGCATGCCGGTGATGTGGAACATCGGCACGACACCGAGCGCGACCGTTTCGGCCGAGCCGTAGCCCCACTGCCCGGCGACGGCGTTCGACATCAGGGTGCGATGCGTGTGCATGCAGCCCTTGGGCAGGCCGGTCGTGCCCGACGTGTAGGGCAACAGTGCCAGATCGTCGGCCTGCGCGGTGTGCGGGCCCGGGGCAAACCGTTCGCCGAGCGCATCGTTCCAGCGGAGAAAGCCGGGAGGCAGCGCCGGGTCGCTGCGCAGCCAGGCATCCATGGCCGGCGTCGGCGCATCAACGGCGTCGATCGCAGCTTCGGGCATGGCGTCGGTGTAGCGCGTCACGAGCACGCGTTTGGGCCGCGCCGCCTCGGGCAGCGCAGCCTGCGCCTGGGCGACGATCGGCGCGAGGTCGGCGCTGCAGATGACGACCGATGTCTCGGGATCGGTGAGGTAGTGCTTGAGCTCCTCGGCACGGTTCATCGGATTGACAGGAACGACCACCGCATTGGCGCGCAGCACGCCGTAGAGGGCGATCGCGAACTGCGGGCAGTTCTGCATGAAGACGGCGACGCGGTCGC
>DAIMIM010000424.1:0-3034 GCA_036722755.1 Caldimonas sp.
ACGGTGCTGTTCGATCCCGAGCACGGCGAAACGCGGGCGATGCGCTCGAAGGAAGACGCCCACGACTACCGCTATTTCCCCGACCCCGACCTGCCACCGCTGGCGATCCCGGCGGAGTGGATCGAACGGGTCCGCAGCGAGATGCCGGAGCTGCCACGCGACATGGCGGCGCGGTTCCAGCGCGACTACGCCCTGGCGCCCTACGACGCGTCGACGATGACGCAATCGAAGGCGTTCGCCGAGTACTTCGAGGCCGCTGCCAGGGCCAGCGGCCAGCCGAAGCTCGTCGCCAACTGGATGATGGGCGAGCTGTCGCGGCGCATGAACGCGGCGGCCCTGGCGACGATTCCGATGCGCGCCGAGCGGCTGGCCGCGCTGGTGTCGCGGATCGCCGATGCGACGATCTCGAACAGCGCCGCACGCCTGCTCTTCGACGCCCTCTGGCAAGACGACGGCGCCGATGTCGACGCCTTGATCGAATCGCGAGGGCTTCGGCAGCTGCGCGACGCCGGGGAGCTGGAGCGCGTCGTCGATGCAGTGATCGCCTCCCATCCGAAGTCGGTCGAGGAATTTCGCGCCGGCAAGGAAAAGGCCTTCAACGCGCTGGTCGGCCAGGCGATGAAGGCGACCCAAGGCAAGGCCGATCCGGCGCAGCTCAACGCGCTCTTGCGCGCAAAGCTCGGCTGAGGCGGGCTGGCCGCCCTAGCGTGACGGAGATTTCTCGCGCAAAGCGTTCGAGCGCGGCGTGGTCGACGCCGGCGCCGGCGCGGCGCGCACCGGCAGCGTGCCCGGCGCGGGGCCGAGCGAGCCTGCGGGCGCGCCGGCCCAGAGCTTGCGAAGGCGCGCGAGCTCGGCGTCGTAGAGCGCGTTGATGCGCGCGACTTCCGACTTCTGGTTCTGCGCCAGCGATTTCTGCGCCTCGAGCGAGGCGTCGTTGGCGTCGAGGGCAAGCTTGACCTTGCTCGGCATCGACTTGCCGACATAAAACTCCGCCTCGTCGAGCAGGGGCTTGCGCTCGGCGGTCAGCAGGTTGATGCGGGCCTCGGAGATGCGCACGGCGTTGGCGACATCGTCGAGCGCTTTCATGCGCCCCTTGTTGTGCGCGGCTTCGTCCGGATAGCGCACCATGAGGTTGTGATCGCGCCGCTCGGCGTCGCGTTGAGCGGCACGCTCGGCGATGGCCTTTCGCTCCTTCATCTCGATGTCGGACTGCTCGTCGGCTGTCGGCGGAGGCGGCACGATGCGCTTGAAGGAACCGTCGGGGTTGAGCTCGCGCTGCTCCTTGCCGGCGCAGTCCGGAATCGGCCGATCCGAGGTGATCTTCTTGCCGTCGGGGCCGATGCAGGAATAGATCCGTACCGGCGGTGACGTTCCCGGCGCTTGTGCACGCACCTGGCCGCCGAGTGCGAGCGCCGCGGCGATCAAGGCAAGCTCGCCAACGAGCCGAGTCACCCGGCGCGATGGCTCAGAGGCCATAGCGGTCCCGGTAGCGCGCGACCGCGTCGGCATGTGCAGCGAAGGGAGAATCGGCATTCGATTTCAGGTCGTCCAGCAGATCGGCGAGCGTGGCGATGGCGAGCACCGGCAAGCCGTGGTCCCGCTCGAACTCCATGACCGCCGACTGGGCAGACAGGTTGTCGAGCGTGCCACCACGCTCCATCCGGTCGAGTGCGATGAGGACAGCCACGGGCTCGGCCCCTTCGCGTCGAATCAGTTCCACCGACTCGCGCTTGGAAGCGCCGTCGGTGATCACATCATCGATGATGACCGTGCGGCCCCGCAATGGTGCGCCGACGACGATGCCACCTTCGCCGTGATCTTTTGCTTCTTTCCGGTTGTAGGCGAAGGGGACGGCCCTTCCCTGCGCGGCCAGGGCCATCGCCGTCGCCGCCGCCAGCGTGATGCCTTTGTAGGCAGGGCCGAACAGCATGTCGAAGGCGACCCCGGAGGCGGCGAGGCGGCGTGCATAGAATTGCGCCAGGCGCAGCAGCTTCGCGCCGTCATCGAACAGGGCCGAATTGAAGAAGTACGGCGACAGCCGCCCCGCCTTGGTCCTGAACTCGCCGAACCGGAGCACGCCTGCCTGCATCGCGAACTGCACGAATTCGCGGCCAATCGTGGCGTCGGTGTCGGCGGGTTTCATCGGGGCGTTTGCGTGTTTCGGCTCGTCTCGCTGAACCTCAACGGCATCCGCTCGGCGGCCGCCAAAGGGTTCGAGGCCTGGGCCGAGGGGGTGGGCGCCGATTGTATGGGCGTGCAGGAGATCAAGGCCCAGGCCGACACCGTCGAAGGCCGCTTCGACACCATGGCCGACATGAAGGGTCGCTTCCATTTCGCCGAGAAGAAGGGCTACTCGGGCGTGGGCCTCTACAGCCGCAAGAAACCGAGCTCGGTCCGGCTCGGCTTCGGCGACCCGGAATTCGATGCAGAGGGTCGCTACGTCGAGGCGCGCTTCGACCGCGCCGGGCGCAAGGGCATGCCGCTTCTCAGCATCGTCAGCTGCTACTTTCCGAGCGGCTCTGCGGGCGAGCACCGACAGCAGGCCAAGTTCCGCTTCCTCGACCGGATGGGGCCCTATCTCGAGCGTCTCGGCCAGGAGCGCGAGGTCGTCCTCGTCGGCGACATCAACATCGCGCACAAGGAAATCGACCTCAAGAACTGGAAGGGCAACCGCAAGAACAGCGGCTTCCTGCCCGAGGAGCGGGCCTGGATGACGCGGCTGTTCGAAGAGCTCGGCTTCGTCGACGTGTTCCGCACGCTGAACCCGCATCCGGAGCAGTACACCTGGTGGAGCAACCGCGGCCAGGCGAAAGCCAAGAACGTCGGCTGGCGGCTCGACTACCACCTGGCGACACGCGGGGTCGCGTCGCTGGCGCGCCGCGAGCACATCTACCTCGAGCAGCGCTTCAGCGATCATGCGCCTCTCGTCATCGACTACGACTTCACGCTGTGACCATGGACCTCAAGAGCATCGAGACGGAAACCGCGCCGAACCCGACGGCCAGCATCATCATCCTGCACGGCCTCGGCGCCG
>DAIMIM010000425.1:0-3033 GCA_036722755.1 Caldimonas sp.
GGCCGCGTCACCGAAGTGCTCGGCGAGATCGACGATCCCGGAATGGAGATCGAGATCGCCGTGCGCAAGTACGAAGTGCCGCACGTCTTTTCCGACGCGACGCTCGCGCAGGCGGCGGCGCTGCCCGATGCCATCCGGGCGGCCGACCGCAAGGGCCGGGTCGATCTCACCGATGTCCCGCTCGTCACCATCGACGGCGAAGACGCGCGTGACTTCGACGATGCCGTCTACTGCGAGCCGGCCAAGCTCGGCCGCTCGAAGACGCCCAACGGCTGGCGGCTGGTCGTGGCGATCGCCGACGTCAGCCACTATGTGCGGCCCGGCGAGCCGATCGACGCCGACGCCTACGAGCGCGCCACCTCGGTCTACTTCCCGCGCCGCGTCATCCCGATGCTGCCCGAGAAGCTTTCCAACGGCCTGTGCTCGCTGAACCCCGAGGTCGAGCGGCTGGCGATGGCCTGCGACATGCTGATCACGCCCGAAGGCGACATCTACGCGTACCAGTTCTTCCCCGCCGTGATCCGTTCGGCGGCGCGCTTCACCTACACCGAGGTCGCGGCGATCCTCGCCAACACGCGCGGGCCCGAGGCGGCCAAGCGCAAGGCACTGGTGCCGCAGCTGCTTGACCTGCACGACGTCTACCGCGCGCTGCTGAAGGCGCGCGGCCGCCGCGGCGCGATCGACTTCGAGACCACCGAGACGCAGATCGTCTGCGACGAGAACGGCCGCATCGACAAGATCGTGCCGCGCACGCGGACCGAGGCGCACCGGCTGATCGAGGAATCGATGCTCGCCGCGAACGTCTGCTCGGCCGACTTCATCGCCCGCGCCAAGCATCCGGCGCTCTACCGCGTCCACGAGGGCCCGACGCCGGAGAAGAAGACGCTGCTGCAGAACTACCTGAAGGCGCTCGGGCTGGGCCTGGCCATCAGCGACGATCCGAAGCCGGCCGAGTATCAGGCGATCGCGCACGCCACCAAGGATCGGCCCGACGCGGCCCAGATCCATTCGATGCTGCTGCGCTCGATGCAGCAGGCGATCTACACCGGCACGAACAGCGGCCATTTCGGCCTGGCCTACGAGGCCTATACGCATTTCACGAGCCCGATCCGGCGCTATCCGGATCTGCTGGTGCACCGTGTCATCAAGGCGCTGATCGACAGCCGGCGCTACATCCTGACCGCACGCGCCAGCGTCTCGTCGGCGGCGCCCGCGAAGACGGCGAAGAAGAGCGCCAAGGGCAGCCACCTTGCGGGGCCGGTGCTGGTGCCGGGCGGGGAGCTCGAAGCCTGGGAGATCGCCGGTGCGCACTGCAGCGCCAACGAGCGTCGCGCCGACGAAGCCTCGCGCGATGTCGAGGCCTGGCTCAAGTGCCGCTACATGCGCGAGCACCTCGGCGAGGAGTTCGGCGGCGCGGTGACGGCGGTGACGAGCTTCGGCCTGTTCGTCACGCTCGATGGCCTCTACGTCGAAGGCCTGGTCCACGTCACGGAACTGGGCGGCGAGTACTACCGCTTCGACGAGGTCAAGCAGGAGCTCCGCGGCGAGCGAACGGGGGCCCGCTTCGTCGTCGGCACGCGGGTTCGCGTGCAAGTCAGCCGTGTCGACCTCGACGGTCGCAAGATCGATTTCCGCCTCGTTCGCGACGGCGAGGAAGCGTCCACGGCCCGTGGCGGCCGGCGCGACAAGGCGGCCTCTGGCAGTGATGCGACGAGCGAGATCGTCGCCCTCAAGCAGGCCGACCGCGTCGTCAAGGCCGTGACCAAGGCGAAGGCGAGGGCGCGCTCGAGCGCGCAGACACGGCCTTCGAAGGCCGGCAAATCGGCGACGCGCAAGACCGGCACGCGTGCCGCACCGCGCGGCGCGACACGGCGCTGAGCGCCGCTTCACCCAACCAGGACATGGGCAGATGACGATTCGATTCGATGGACGGGTGGCGATCGTCACCGGCGCGGGCGGCGGCCTGGGCAGACAGCACGCGCTGGCGCTGGCGGCGCGCGGCGCAGCCGTGGTGGTCAACGATCTCGGCGCCGCGGTCGATGGCAGCGGCGGCGCGTCGGCAGCGGCGCAGGCTGTCGCCGAAGAGATTCGCCAGGCCGGCGGCAAGGCCATCGCCAACGGTGCCTCCGTCACCGACTTCGACGCGGTGCAGGCGATGGTCGACGAGGCGCTCCGGGCATGGGGCCGTATCGACATCCTCGTCAACAACGCCGGCATCCTGCGCGACAAGAGCTTCGCCAAGATGGAGATGGCCGATTTCCGTCTCGTGATGGACGTCCACCTGATGGGCGCGGTGCATTGCACGAAGGCGGTGTGGGAAACGATGCGATCGCGACACTACGGACGCATCGTCATGACCACCTCGTCGTCGGGCCTCTATGGCAATTTCGGACAGTCGAACTACGGCGCCGCGAAGATGGCGCTGGTCGGCCTGATGCAGACGCTCTCGATCGAAGGCGCCAAATACGGCATCCGCGTCAATTGCCTGGCGCCGACCGCGGCGACGCGCATGACCGAAAACCTGATGCCTGCGGCGGTGCTGCGGCAGCTCGAGCCCGAGGTGGTGACGCCGGGCCTCATCGCGCTCGTGGCCGACGACGCACCCACGCGCACGATCCTCTGCGCCGGCGCCGGCGCCTTCGAGCGCGCGCACGTCACGCTCACGCAAGGCATCCACGTCGGCCATCCGGACGATGCGGCGGAGCGCGTCGCGTCGAGCTGGGAGGCGATCTCGGATCGCGACGGCGAAACGGTTCCCGAGTCTGGCGCTGCGCAAGGCGCCCTGGAAATCGCCAAGGCCATGCGGGCGCACGGCTGATCCCGATGGCCTTCAAACGCATCGAATCGAAGATCGGGCAAGGACGCGTCGCGATCTTCCGGTGACGTGTCGTGGAAGCTGGCTTTGAAAGGTCAGGGGGGGTGCGAGCGCTGCGACGGGTCGCTGTGTTGCGTTCATGTCTCCCGGGCCGGGCTGCGCCCGCCCCTCCTCCTTTACTTCACTCCACACAGCGACCCGCCGCAGCGCTCGTGGCA
>DAIMIM010000426.1:0-3031 GCA_036722755.1 Caldimonas sp.
TCACCGCGCTGCAGATGGACATCAAGATCCAGGGCATCACCAAGGAAATCATGCAGGTGGCACTGGCGCAGGCCAAGGAAGCGCGCCTGCACATCCTCGGCAAGATGACCGACGCGATGGGCACGGCGAACACCGAGGTCTCGCAGTTCGCGCCGCGCCTCTACACGATGAAGATCAACCCGGAGAAGATCCGCGACGTCATCGGCAAGGGCGGCGCGACGATCCGTGCGCTCACCGAAGAGACCGGCTGCACGATCGACATCGGCGAAGACGGCACGATCACGATCGCCTCGACCGACGCCGAGAAGGCCGAGTTCGCGAAGAAGCGGATCGAGCAGATCACCGCGGAAGTGGAAGTGGGCAAGATCTACGAAGGCCCGGTCACCAAGATCCTCGACTTCGGCGCGCTCGTGAATCTCATGCCCGGCAAGGACGGCCTGCTGCACATCAGCCAGATCGCCCACCAGCGTGTCGAGAAGGTCACCGACTTCCTGTCGGAAGGCCAGATCGTTCGCGTCAAGGTGCTCGAGACCGACGAGAAGGGCCGCGTCAAGCTGTCCATGAAGGCCTTGCTCGACCGCGAGCCGCGCGAGCCCGCGCACCACGAGTGACGGCACGGCGCGTCTCGTGAAAGCAATCGAGATCTCGGCGCCCGGCGGCCCAGAGGTGCTTCGACTGACGGAGCGCCCGACGCCGGTGCCCGCGGCAGGCGAGGTGCTGATCCGCGTCGCGGCGTCGGGCGTCAACCGGCCTGATGTGCTGCAGAGGAAGGGCCTCTACCCGGTGCCGCACGGCGCCTCGGACCTGCCCGGCCTGGAGCTGGCGGGAACGATCGCGTCCGGCGACGCGTCGGCGATGCGCGAGGCCGGATTCGCCATCGGCGATCGCGTCTGCGCGCTCGTGAGCGGCGGCGGCTACGCCGAATACGCGGTGGCGCCGGTCGGCCAGTGCCTGCCATCGCCGGCGAACCTCACCGACATCGAGGCAGCGAGCCTGCCGGAGACCTTTTTCACGGTCTGGTCCAACGTCTTCGAGCGCGTTCATCTGCAGGCGGGAGAGACACTGCTCGTTCACGGCGGCAGCAGCGGCATCGGCGTCACGGCGATCCAGCTCGCCAAGGCGCACGGCGCGAAGGTGATCGTCACCGTCGGCTCCGACGAGAAGGCGTTGGCCTGCGTCGCGCTTGGCGCCGACCACGCCATCAACTACAAGACGCACGACTTCGTCGCCGAGGTCAAGCGCCTGACCGCGAATGCTGGTGTCGACGTCGTGCTCGACATGGTGGCCGGCGACTACCTCGGCCGCGAGATCGGCTGCCTCGCCGAAGAGGGCCGCATCGTCATCATCGCCGTGCAGGGTGGTGTCGATGCGCGCGTCGATGCCGGTCTCGTGCTGCGGCGCCGGTTGACGATCACCGGCTCGACACTGCGGCCGCGATCGGTCGCATTCAAAAGCGCCATTGCCGCCGCCCTGCGGCGCTCGGCCTGGCCATGGCTGGAGAGCGGCAAGGTCAAGCCGGTCGTCTACGAAGTCTTTCCGGCAGCCGAGGCGGCGCGCGCCCACGCGCTGATGGAATCGAACCGGCACATCGGCAAGCTGGTGCTGACATGGTGAGCGGCGCGCCGAGCGCGTCCCGCCGCCCAAAGCTCGTCGTCGGCAACTGGAAGATGAACGGCAATCGCGTCGTGAACGCGGCGCTGTTGAGTGCGATGAAAGCCGCCTCGCCGTATGCAGCAAAGGTCGCGGTGTGCGTGCCCACGCCTTATCTCGACGAAGTCGCCGCGGCGCTCGCGGGCAGCGATATCGCCTGGGGCGCACAGGATTGCTCGAGCCACGCCAACGGCGCCTTCACGGGGGAAACGTCGGCGGCGATGCTTGCCGAGTTCGGCTGCCGCTACGTCATCGTCGGCCACTCGGAGCGTCGCGCCTTGCACGGCGAGAGCGACCAGCTCGTCGCCGAGAAGGCGCGCGAGGCGCTCGCCAGCGGTCTCACGCCGATCGTCTGCGTCGGCGAGACGCTGGCCGAGCGCGATGCAGGTCGCACCTCGGCCGTCGTCTCGCGCCAGCTCGCCGCGGCGATCGATCTGCTCGGTCCCGACATGGGCAAGACGGTCGTGGCGTACGAGCCGGTGTGGGCGATCGGCACCGGACGCACGGCCACGCCGGCGCAAGCGCAGGCCGTGCACGCGGATCTGCGCGCCGCGCTCGCTGCCGCGAATGCGGCCGGCGTCTCGATCCTCTATGGCGGCAGCGTCAAGGCCGACAACGCCGCATCCCTTTTCGCCGAGGCCGACATCGACGGCGGCCTGATCGGCGGCGCATCGTTGCAAGCCGACGCCTTCGTCGCCATCTGCAGGGCCGCTGCTTGAGACACGAGGCGAGCCTCGGACCAATCGGAGTCGAACAAGAATGAGTACCTGGATGAATTTCGTGCTGGCGCTGCAGATCCTGACGGCGCTGGTGATGATCGGCCTGGTGCTGATCCAGCATGGCAAGGGCGCCGACATGGGCGCCTCGTTTGGCAGCGGCGCGTCGGGCAGCCTGTTCGGCGCGACCGGCAGCGCGAACTTCCTGTCGCGCTCGACGGCGGTCTGTGCGGCGGTCTTCTTCGCCTGCACGCTCGCGCTGGCATACGCCTCGAACGAGCGGCCGAAATCGACGGGCGGCAGCGTCCTCGATCGGCCGGCTGCGTCGGCATCGGCGGCTGCGGCCGGCGCCTCGGGGGTCGTCGCGCTTCCGGCGATGACGGGGGCGAGCGCGTCGGCGTCGCCGCCGGCGCCCGTGGCGTCGCCGGCCACCCTGGCATCGGCGCCGCGTGCGGCGGCCTCCGCAGGTGGAGCGATCCCGCAGAAATAGCGGGCGGCTCGGATAGAATTCTCAGTTGTCCGGCGAGCCACTCCTCATGCCAGCCGACGCAACGAATCGAGTGCCGCCGACGTGGTGAAATTGGTAGACACGCTATCTTGAGGGGGTAGTGGCGAAAGCTGTGCGAGTTCGAGTCTCGCCGTCGGCACCATCTCATGACCCTGGA
>DAIMIM010000427.1:0-3013 GCA_036722755.1 Caldimonas sp.
TCGTCGTCCTTGACGCCGCGCCAGTGCATGCAGAAGTGATCGGCCTCCATGACGATGGCCAGGCCGTCGGGCTTGACGCGGTCCTGCAACTCGTTGGCGAGCATCGTCACCGCTTCTTCCTGGATCTGCGGCCGGCTCATGATCCAGTCGCAGATGCGCGCGTATTTCGACAGGCCGATCAGGTTCGAATGCTCGTTCGGCAAGATGCCGATCCAGACCTTGCCGAGGATCGGGCAAAGATGGTGCGAGCAGGCGCTGCGCACCTTGACCGGGCCGACGATCATCAGCTCATTGAGACGCGAGACGTTGGGGAACTCGGTGACCGCGGGGATCGGCACGTAGCGGCCCTTGAACACTTCGGTCAGGAACATGCGCGCGACGCGCTTGGCCGTGTCGTTGGTGTTGTGGTCGCCGTCGGTGTCGATGACGAGCGAGCGCAGCACGCCCTGCATCTTCTCGGCGACCTCGGCCTGCAGCTCGTCGATCTCGCCAGGCTCGACGAACGCGGCGATGTTGTCGTTGGCGTGATAGCGGCACTCGGCGCCGATCAGCCGATAGCGGATGCGATCGGACGCCGGCAACCGCGCCAGGTCGCCTTCGCTGCGAAAGATCGGGGTAGGCTTTTCGCCGGCCATCGTGCGCGCCGTTCAGGCGTTCGGTTTCGTCGGAGTACGGAGCGTACCGCAGCTTCGCCATCGGGGGATTGCGACGCACCCGGCCCGTAGACTGCCCGCATGCCCGCTGCCGCTCCGCACGCTTCCCTGCCATTGGCGGCCCTGCTCGGGCACGCGGCCGATGCGATCGAGGCGGTCCGCGGCGGCACGTCGCTGAACGTCGCGCTCGCCCGATGCCCCACCGATGCCCGGCCGGGCACACAAGCGCTGGCCTTTCACGCGCTGCGCTGGCTCGGTTCGGCCGAGGTGGTGCGCAGAATGCTGGCGCCAAAAACGCCGCCACCGAAAGTCGATGCCCTGCTGCTGGTGGCGCTGGCCCTGCTCTGGCCGGGCGGCGACCCGCCCTATGCCGACCACGTGCTGGTCGATCAGGCCGTCGCCGCGGCGCGACGCCGGACGCCGGCGAGCGCATCGTTCATCAACGCCGTGTTGCGCCGGTTCGGCCGCGAACGCGACGAAATCGTCGCGACGGCGCTCGACGATCCACTGGCACGCTGGAATCACCCGGGCTGGTGGCTGGACCGACTGCGTCTGGACTGGCCCGACGAATGGCAAGCCATCGCCACGGCAGACAACGCCCATCCACCGATGACCTTACGCGTCAACGCGCGGCACGGCACGGCGGCCGCCTATGTCGACAGGCTCGCCGACGCCGGCATCGCCGCCGACGCTGCTACCGGCCACGCGGTCCGTCTGCAGCATCCGCTGCCCGTGACGCGGCTCCCCGGGTTTGCCGCAGGCGACGTGTCGGTGCAGGACGAGGCGGCACAGCGGGCCGTCGAGTTGCTGCTGGCACGCCCTCTGGCTGTCGGGGCGCGGGTGCTCGACGCCTGCGCAGCGCCCGGGGGCAAGACGGCGCAGCTGCTCGAGCTCGCGGACCTCGACGTGCTGGCGATCGACCGCGATGGCGCGCGCCTGAGCCGCGTCGACCAGACGCTGCACCGGCTCGGCCTGCACGCCCGAACGCTGGTCGCCGATGCCGGCGACCCGGCGGCGTGGTGGGACGGCCGGCAGTTCGACGCCATCCTGCTCGATGCCCCCTGCAGCGCCTCGGGCATCGTTCGCCGCCATCCGGACGTGCGCTGGTTGCGCCGCGCCAGCGACCTACCAGCGCTGGTCGCCATCCAGGCACGCCTGCTCGACGCCATGTGGCCGTTGCTCGCCGCCGGCGGCCGGCTGCTTTACTGCACGTGTTCCTTGTTCAAGGCCGAAGGACAGGCCCAGATCGACGCTTTTTTGCAACGACAAGGCGGCGCCTTCATCGCTGCGTCACCGCCTTCGCCCGGCCACCTGCTGCCGCTGCCCGACAATCGTCCGACGCATCCGGCGCCCGCATCGAGCGCCGTCGGCGATGGCTTTTTCCTGGCGCTCATCGAGAAGAACCGAGACTCCGAACACCCATGACCCGGCCGCCGCCGCCCGGCTCGTTGCGCCGCCGCAGCCTGCTGCATGCGCTCGGCGTCGCGGCGTTGCGGAGCTTGCCGGGCATCGGCGTCGGCGCCGCACTGGCCGGCGCTGCCGCACCGGCCGCGGCCGCGGCCACGCTGAGCAACTTCGACATCACCCGCGACGAAGACGGCCTGCACCTCAGCTACGCCGTCGACTTCGAGCTCGGACACAGCGTCGACGATGCGCTCATGAAGTCGGTGCCGCTGTTCTTCGTTGCCGAAGCAGAGGTCTTTCGCGACCGCTGGTACTGGCGCGACCGCCGTGTCGCCCAGGCCGTGCGGACCTGGCGCATCGTCTACCAGCCGCTGACGTCGACCTATCGCGTCACGCCCGCAGGCGGCCTCAGCCAGAGCTATGCGACCCGCGCCGAAGCGCTCGGCACGATCAACCGCGCCAGCAACTGGAGGATCGCCGAGCCCGGCCAGCTCGAAGACGGCAGCCACTACGTCGAGTTCCAGTTCCGGCTCGACACGACGCAGCTGCCGCGGCCGATGCAGATCGGCATCAGCGGCGAGCCCGACTGGCAGCTTTCGCTGAAGCGAACGCAGCGAATCAATTGAATGCCGCTTCGCTGACTGCGCGGCCCACGCGGCCCGCGGCGGCCGCCTCGGCGCCGCCCTCGTCGCCATGACGCGCGCCAGCCGCTGGGCCTGGATCGTCTCGACCGTCGCCGCGCTCGGCGCCGGTCTCGTGCTGGCCTTCCTGCTGTCGGTGGCGACCAACAACCCTGCGCTCTACGAGCGCCACTACGTCTGGCTGTTCTGGGTCAACGTGGCGCTCGCCAGCGTCCTCGTGCTGGTCATCGTCGTCACCGGCGTGCGGCTGCTCTGGCGCGTCTCGCGCGGCCGCTTCGGCAGCCGGCTGCTGCTCAAGCTCGCGGCGATCTTCGC
>DAIMIM010000428.1:0-3000 GCA_036722755.1 Caldimonas sp.
AGCCGTTTCGCTGGACTGCCACGGCCGACTCGATCCTCGAGAAGCTTCATCGACTTTGCTCACGTATCAGCGGGACAGGACACTAGGTGCGGCGGCGCACAGACAAACGAGGAAGCCGGGGCGCCAAATCCGGCCCATGAAAGCACTCGTCTACCAGGGGCCGGGGAAAAAAGCGCTCGTCGACCGTCCGAAACCGGAGATCGGCGCGCCCACCGACGCCATCGTCAGGGTGACGCGGACGACGATCTGCGGCACCGACCTGCACATCCTCAAGGGCGACGTGCCGACCTGCCAGCCGGGCCGCATCCTCGGCCATGAAGGCGTCGGCGTGGTCGACGCGGTCGGCCCGGCCGTCACCGCATTCAAGCCCGGCGACGCGGTGCTGATCTCGTGCATCAGCGCGTGCGGCAAGTGCGTCAACTGCCGCAAGCAGATGTATTCGCACTGCACGACCGGCGGCTGGATCCTCGGCAACAGCATCGACGGCACCCAGGCCGAATTCGTGCGCATCCCGCACGCCGACATGAGCCTCTATCCGGTTCCCGCGGGCGCCGACGAAGAGGCGCTGGTGATGCTCAGTGACATCCTGCCGACCGGCTTCGAGTGCGGGGTGCTCAACGGCAAGGTCCAGCCCGGCAACACCGTGGCGATCGTCGGCGCCGGGCCGATCGGGCTGGCCGCACTGCTCACCGCGCAGTTCTACTCGCCGGCCGAGATCATCATGATCGATCTCGACGACGGCCGGCTCGAGATCGCCAAGCGCTTCGGCGCCACCTCGACCGTCAACAGCACCGACGGCCGCGCCGCCGAGACGGTGATGAAGATCACGGAGCAGCGCGGCGTCGACACCGCGATCGAGGCCGTCGGCGTTCCGGCCACCTTCGAGCTGTGTGAGAAGATCCTTGCGGCCGGCGGCATCATCGCCAACATCGGCGTGCACGGCACGAAGGTGGATCTGCATCTGGAAAACCTGTGGGACCGCAATATCACGATCACGACGCGGCTGGTCGACGCCGTCAGCACGCCGATGCTCCTGAAGACGCTGTGCTCGCACAAGATCGATCCGAAGCTGCTGATCACGCACCGCTTCAAGCTCGACCGCATCCTCGACGCCTACGAGACCTTCGCGCATGCCGCCGAGACGCATGCGCTCAAGGTGATCATCGAAGCCTGAGGGCGATGAGCCGCACCTTGCCGGCCCTGCCGGGCCAGGGCACGTCCGACCGCAGCCTCGCGCGGCATCTCGGCGTCGTGGTGCTGCTCAAGATTCTCGGCTTGCTGCTCCTCTGGTGGTTCTTCTTCCGCTGAGGAACGCGCGATGATTTCCGAGCAACTGGTCGACCTCTCGCGCCTGCAATTCGCGGCGACGGCGCTCTACCACTTCCTGTTCGTGCCGCTGACACTCGGCATGGTCTGGATCCTGCTGATCATGGAAAGCGTCTACGTGATGACGGGCAACGTCATCTGGAAGGACATGACGCGCTTCTGGGGCAAGCTGTTCGGCATCAACTTCGCCCTGGGCGTCACCACCGGCATCACGCTCGAGTTCCAGTTCGGCACCAACTGGGCCTACTACTCGCACTACGTCGGCGACATCTTCGGCGCGCCGCTGGCGATCGAGGGCCTGATGGCGTTCTTCCTCGAGTCGACCTTCATCGGCCTGTTCTTCTTCGGCTGGGAGCGGCTCTCCAGAACGCAGCACTTGATGGTGACCATGCTGATGGCCGTGGGCACCAATCTCTCCGCGCTCTGGATCCTGATCGCCAACGGCTGGATGCAGAACCCGGTCGGCGCCACCTTCAGCTACCAGACGATGCGCATGGAGATGGTCGACTTCTGGACCATCGTCTTCAATCCGATCGCCCAAGCCAAGTTCGTGCACACGGTCTCGGCCGGCTACGTGACCGGCGCGATGTTCGTGCTTTCGATCTCGAGCTGGTACCTGCTGCGCGGCCGCAACGTAGAGTTCGCCAAGCGGAGCTTTCGGGTCGCATCGGCGTTCGGGCTGGCTTCGGTGGCGAGCGTGATCGTGCTCGGCGACGAATCGGGCTACACCGTCGGCGAGGCGCAGCAGACGAAGATGGCGGCGATCGAGGCGATGTGGGAGACGGAGCCCGCGCCGGCATCGTTCACCCTCGTCGCCTGGCCGAACCAGGCGCAGATGAGGAACGACTGGTCGCTCGAGATCCCGTGGGTGATGGGCCTGATCGGCACGCGCTCGGTCAGCAAGGTCATCCCCGGCATCCGCGAGATCAAGGCCAAGAACCGCGTCCGCATCGAGAGCGGCATGGTCGCGCTGGCCGCGCTCGATGCGCTGCGTCTGCATCGCGACGACGCCGCGGCCTTGCAGACCTTCGAGCGCACGAAAGCCGACCTCGGATTCGGCTTGCTGCTGAAGCGCTACGTCGTCGACGTGCGCCAGGCCACGCCGGCGATGGTCGATCAGGCGGTCGAGGACACGATCCCCCGCGTGTTTCCCCTGTTCTGGTCGTTTCGCGTGATGGTCGGCCTCGGCTGCGCGATGCTCGCGCTGTTCGCCCTGGCCATGCTGAGCACCCTGCGCAGCAACGGCACCCACAAGCGCTGGCTGTTGCGCTGGGCGCTGTGGATGCTGCCGGTGCCGTGGATCTCGTGCGAGCTCGGCTGGATCGTCGCGGAGTACGGCCGCCAGCCGTGGACGATCTACGGCGTCCTGCCGACGCATCTGTCGGTTTCGACGCTGAGCGTGGGCAGCCTGTACGGCTCGCTGGCCGGCTTCCTGGCCTTCTACACGGCGCTGCTGGTGGTCGAGCTGTTCCTGATGGTGAAGTTCGCGCGCCAGGGCCCCGGCAGCCTCGGCACGGGCCGCTACGACAGCGAGCCGGCCACAGGCTCCGTGCCCGCCTGAGGAGCCGCGCCATGTTCGACTACCCGACCCTCAAGATCATCTGGTGGCTGCTCATCGGCGTGCTGCTGATCGGCTTCGCCATCATGGACGGCCACGACATGGGCGTCGGCACC
>DAIMIM010000429.1:0-2993 GCA_036722755.1 Caldimonas sp.
GCCTCGGCCTGCGCTTCGGCGCGGGCCGACTCGGCCAGCGCGAGCGCACGCTTCAAGTCCCCCTCGGCGCGCGTGCGCGCTTCCTGCTCGGCGAGGCGGATCGATTCTTCGCGCAGCGCGCGCGTCGCGCGAACGCTGGAACGTGCCCGCGCGGCCATGCCGCCGAGGAAGACGAGCGGGAAGATCGTGTAGGCCAGCGTCTCGACGAGCCGGCTCGGGAAGAGCGCATCGGCATTGCCGCCGCCGAACGGCGCCGCGAGCGCCGCCGCGAAGTACGGGCCCCACGTCAAGGTCAGCAGCACGGCGACGGCCCCCGTGACGAGGCCGATGCGGTGGCCGAGGCGCCAGATGCGCCACGACGCGCCGAGGTAGACGACGAGGATGGACGCGCCGACGACGGCGTCGATCGTGTCGACGACAAGGAGCGGCACCTGCCCGAAGAATCGTACTGGCGTCTGGATGATTTCCGCGGCCGCGACGACGAGGAACGCGTGGTTCCACGCGGGCGACCTTGATCGCAGGCCGAGGAAGAGCGCGAGGATGACCGTCTCGAGCGCCTGCGACACCGGATAGAACGTCTTGGCGATGAACGGGGCCGCGGAAAAGCTCGGCGCCAGCGACAGGACGACGTCGCTCAGGATCAGCTCGTTGACGATCAGGAACGCGAAGTAGGCGGCGAAAAGCCATTGCCCGCGGTCGCGATTGACGACGCCCAGGCCGGCCGCCACGAGGGCGATGACGGCGTAGAGCACCGCCACGCCGAAATGGAGGAAGTCATAGTCGCGCTCGCCCTGGATCGCGGCGGTGAGCTCGACCGCTTCAACGGCGACCGTGTACTTCGATCGATCCACGCGCGCGTAGATCGCGCCGGCCGTCGTCGGCAACACCGGAAACAGCAATGCGCCTTGGTCGCGATCGCCGCCCGAACCGGCGATCACCTGATCGCGGGTACCGAAGTCGTGCGCCACGGCCAGCGGCTTTCCGGCGGCGTCGAACAGCGTGACCGCCTTGTAGCCGTCGGCACCGGACATCTTCAGCATGCGCGGCGCGAGCTGCGAGACGTCGATGCGCAGCCAGCACGGATTGCCGACCTTGCCCGGCAGGCGGCCGTTCGCGGCCGGCGTCCAGCCTTGCGCGGGCGCGCCGGCGGCGAGAGAAATCTCGCTGCCGCAGCGATAGTCGAACGGCAGCGGATCGGCGCTCGCGGCCAGCGCATGCAAGCACAGGACCGGCAGCACGAGCAGCCAGACCCGCAGGCGCCGGAAGGATGCGAGCGCGCGCGACGTCCTCATCGAACGGCCTCACGCGTCGCGGCGACCTGCAAGGCTTCGATCAGCTGCTCGACGCGGATCGGCTTGGTGATGTAGTCGTCCATGCCGGCCGCCAGGCACGCCTCGCGATCACCCTGCATGGCGTTGGCGGTCATCGCGACGATGCGCGGCCGCTCGCCGGCGGCCCAGCGCGCGACGATGCGGCGCGTCGCCTCGAGGCCGTCCATCTCGGGCATCTGCACGTCCATCAGCACCACGTCGTAAGTCTGGCGCTCGATCGATTCGATCGTCTCGATGCCGTTGCTCGCCAGGTCGGCGCGGTAGCCCATCTGCAGCAGCAGGCGCAGCGCCAGCTTCTGGTTCACGACGTTGTCTTCGGCGAGCAGGATGCGCAGCGGGTGGCGCGCCGCCATGTCGACGTCGATCGCCGTTCTGCCCCTGGTCTGCGCCGGCTGCGGCGCGTGGTCGTGCCCCAGCAGGCCGACCAGCGTGTCGAACAACTGCGACTGGCGCAGCGGCTTGCTCAGGTAGGCGTTGAACAGGCCTTCGGTGTCGCCGGCCTCGCGCCGGCCGAGCGAGCTGAACAGCACCAGCGGCAGGTCTGGAAGAAGGGCATGCACCTGCCCGGCCAGCGCGAGCCCGTCCATCTCCGGCATGTGCATGTCGAGGATCGCCAGGTCGAAGACCTCGCCACCACGCAGCCAGCGCAGGGCCTCGGCTGGCGACGCCGTGTCGCGCGGCAGCATGCCCCACTTGCCGGTCTGCAAGGTGAGTACCTTTCGGTTGGTGGCGTTGTCGTCGACGACCAGCACGTGTTTGCCGGCCAGCGCCGGCTGCTGGCCGCGCAGCTCGCGCCGGTTGGTCTGCGGCGATTCGGCCAGCGCGGCCACGATCGTGAAGAAGAAGGTCGAGCCCTGGCCCGGCCCGGCGCTCTCGACCCACATCGTGCCGCCCATCAGCTCGGCGAGCTTCTTGCTGATCGCCAGGCCGAGGCCAGTGCCGCCGTAGCGGCGCGTGGTCGACGAGTCGGCCTGCGAGAACGACTCGAACAACCGGCTCATGCCCTGCGCCTCGAGACCGATGCCGGTGTCGCGCACCGCGAAAGTCAGCTCGGCGCCGCCGTCGGCTGCGCGCGCGGCCACGGTGAGAACGACCTCGCCGCGCTCGGTGAACTTGACGGCGTTCGCCAGCAGGTTCAGCAGCACCTGGCGCAGCCGCGTCACGTCGCCCGCGAGCGCGACCGGCACGTCGCCTTCGAACAGGTAGGCGGTGTCGAGATGCTTTTCGGCCGCCCGCGCGCCGACCAGATCCATCGCCGATTCCACGCACTCGCGCAGGTCGAACGGCTGCGCCTCGATGTCCATGCGGTCAGCCTCGATCTTCGAGAAGTCGAGGATGTCGTTGATGATGGTCAGCAGTGCGTCGCCGCTGTCGCGGATGGTGCCGGCATAGTCGCGTTGCTCCTCGTTGAGCGCGGTATCGAGCAGCAGGCCGCTCATGCCGATGACCGCGTTCATCGGCGTGCGGATCTCGTGGCTCATGGTCGCGAGGAAGGCGCTCTTGGCCTCGTTGGCGGCCTCGGCGGCGGCCCGCGCCGCCTGCGCTTCGTTGAACAGGCGCGCGTTCTGGATCGCGATCACGGCCTGGTCGGCAAAGGTCATGAGTAAGGCGTTGTCGCGCTCGCGCAGGCTGCCTCCTTCCTTGCGCATCATCGAGAGCGAG
>DAIMIM010000430.1:0-2992 GCA_036722755.1 Caldimonas sp.
CATCGAGCGGACGTGCCCCGGCAAGCCGGGTCCCGCCGCTCATGTCGAACGTTAGACATCATGGCGAAGCACGTTCCGTTTCTCACCGTTGAAGATGGCGACGACCTTATCGTTTCCTTCGGCCTGGGTGAGCACGCGTCTACAAGTCTCACGTTACTTCGGACTCCAAAGTATGAGACGCTGCTTCCCGAAGAGGATCGGGGTGTGTCAGTCGGCACTGGCGCCTCCGCCACGTTGGATCGTGAACTTCTTGTCTCGGTTGATTGGGGAGCAGATCAAGTTCAAATTCAAAGTACGGCTCGGCGCTATGTGTTGGACGTCAGAGCGGTTGACCCCGATGAGATCAGAGAGGCGAAAGCGGTGCTACGCAAGATGAACTTCGACAAGCGATTCGTGGTGAGTGATGTCTAACCAGTCGTTCGAACGGACAGGCACCGGCAAGCCGGTGTCTGCCGCTCAACTCCAACGTTAGACCCCGGAGCACAGAACGGTGTCGCTCTCCCATCGAATTCCCTGGCTCGGGTTCGCAGTCTCTTGTCTCGCGGCCGTTTGCTTTGCGGCGTTTGGCTGGATGGTCGGCTGGTATCAGAACGGCCAGCTCGCGCTGCTTCTGGTCACGGTCGCCTTTGCCGCCTGGGCCGTCGCAAGCTCGAGCCGCAAGGGGCGCGCATTCTCGGTGGCAGCCCTTGGCGTAGCCGGTGCAAACTGGAGGCTGGTCGAAGGCGCAGCAATGGTCGCCATATGGTCCGTACGAGGCTTTGCGCCGTGAACGCCGAATGCACTTCGTCAGCAAGCCCAAAGACCTCAGTTCTGGCTGGTGGCAGGCGGCTTCAATCGCGGTCCAATTACTTACTTCGCTGCAACCGAGCGCTGCTTCCGGTGTTGCGCATCGGTCTGGACAGCGTCAAGCAGCATGGCCGGTCCAACGACAATCATCTTGGCCGGTTGGACGGGGGATGAATGTCGCTGTTTTAGTGGGTCATAGCGGCTGCTCCTGGTGATGGTTATCGTTGGATGATTGACGCTGGCGCGATGCCTTTTGACGGTCATCTGCCTGCGGTTTGAGCAGATTCGGCGCTCTACAGGGGCGTGGTCCGCTTCGGCGTGGCCGCTGGTCGACGACGATTGCCTTGTAGAGCGGCGACATGGCCGTGGCGCTCACGCGAGCGGCTCCGACGGATGGTTGTCGTCGAGCTTGGATGATTGACGCTGACGGCTCGCCTTGACGCTGTCGCGCTGGATCTTCTGTTGGCGAGCGGCCTGCTTGGCTCGATAGCTCTCGACCTTGTGCAGCTCGAAGATCGTCGAGTGATGGACCAGGCGGTCGATCGCGGCCACCGTCATGCCGGGATCGGGGAAGACGTTGTCCCAGCCCGAGAACGGCTGGTTAGCCGTGATCAGGATGCTGCGCCGCTCGTAGCGCTCGGCGATCAGCTCGAACAGCACGCTGGTTTCGGCCTGGTCCTTCCGGACGTACGAGATGTCGTCGAGGATAAGCAGGTCGTAGCGGTCGAGCTTGGCCAGGGCCTGGGGCAGCTGCAAGCTCTGCCTGGAGGCCTGCAGGCGCTGCACCAGCTCGCTCGTTCGCATGTAGAGCACGCGGTAGCCGGCTTCGATCAGCGCGTGGCCGATACCGCAACCTATGTGGCTCTTCCCGGCGCCGGGCGGACCGAATATGAGAACCGAGGCGCCCTTGTCGAGCCAGGCGTCGCCGCTGGCGAGCGCCATTACGTGAGCCTTGGAGAGCATCGGAACTTCGGCGAACTCGAAGGTCGCGAGCGTCTTGGTCGGATCGAGTTGCGACTCGATGCGGTGGCGCTCGATGCGCCGCTTGGCCCGTTCGGCCACTTCGTGCTCCAGCAGGCTCCCCAGGAAGCGCGCGGCCGGCCAGCCCTCCTTGTCTGAGCGCTCGGCGAACTCGGGCCACAGCCGCCCGATCGTCGGCAAGCGCAGCTCGCCCAGCATCAGCGCGTTGCGCCCGGGATCCCACGACGCGGCGCTCACGCTGCCACCTCGAGCTCGTCCGTCTGCTCGCTCGGCAGCAAGGCGTCATAGACCCTCGCCATCGGCATCTCGACCGTGATCAGCGGCAGCTCCACCTTGCGCGGGGCGAACTCCTCGCGCAGACGCTTGACGTCGGGCAACTCGCCTGCATCAAGCAGTGCCTGCAGTCGCTCGGCGAGCACGCCTTCGACGCCGTCGAGGGCGGCCATCTCGAGGAGGGCCACGATCGTCTGGCAGGCTTGGCGCTGGGGCAACCTGCACTCGAGCTGTTCCCACATCCGGCGGTACGCCTCGCGTGGGAAGAGCTCATCGCGGAAGACCAGCCCCTTGAACGCCTGGGGCTTGCGCTTCAAGGCGTCGACGAAGTGTCGGTAGTCGATCATCCGGCCGCGGCCGTTGATCGACGATCGCCTGCCGCGTGCCAGAGTCAGCACGAGCGCGCCCGAGAGGAAGCACTCCAGCCGGTCGCTGTAGAGCCGCACCTTCAGCCGGTGGCCGATCAGGCGCGACGGCGCGCTGTAGAGGACGCCCCGTACGGTGAAGGTGCCGCAACGCGTGACGCGAGCTTCCTCCTCGACGAAGTCGGTGGTGCGCCGCTGGGGCAGCTCCTGCAACTGCTCGCGCTCGATCCGGAACGCCGCCGCGTTGCGGCGGTTGCGCCGCATCACGGCTTCGCGCACGAAGCCCTCGTAGGCCGCCCGGTCCTCGAAGTCGCGGTGCCCGCGCAGCAAGAGCGCCTGCTCGATCGCCTCCTTCAGGTACCGGTGCGAGGCCTCGACGCTGCCGTTCTCGTGGCTCAGGCCCCGGTTGTTGCGCGTGCCGGCCATGCCGTAGTGGTCGAGGAGTGCCGTGTAGCGCACCGTGAAGTCTTCTTCTTGAGCCAGGTTCTTGAACGCCGCCGAGAGGCTGTCGCTGCGGTGCTCTTGCGGCACCCCGCCGGCTTGCCACAGGGCGTTCTGCAGCCCCTTGGACAAGGCCTCGAAGCTCT
>DAIMIM010000431.1:0-2977 GCA_036722755.1 Caldimonas sp.
GACGCTGGCTCGCGACGCCGGCCTGCTCGTGCATCGCGCCGGCTATCGCTGCACGGCGGCGGGTGCGATCAACATGTTCCCGCACACCGCCCACGTCGAAAGCCTGGCCGTCTTCGACCGGATCTAAACCAAAAAAGGAAAAGGCCCCGCAAGGGGCCTTTTCAGATCAGCGAAGCGTCGAAATCTCGAAGCGTCGGGCTAGTTCCGGTTGCCGCCGGCGAAGCCGAGGATCGACAACAGCGACGTGAAGACGTTATACAGGTTGATGTAGACCCCGAGCGTGGCCGTGATGTAGTTGGTCTCGAGGCCGTTCTTGACGCGTTGCAGGTCGTAGACGATGAAGGCCGAGAAGATGCCGATCGCCACCACCGACAGCGTGATCATCAGCGCGCTCGACTGCAGGAAGATGTTGGCGATGCCGGCGACGATCAGCATGACGACACCGACGAACAGGAACTTGCCCATCGCCGACAGGTCGCGCTTGATGATGGTCGAGAGCGTCGCCATGCCGAGGAAGATCACGCCTGTTCCGGCGAATGCCGTCATGATCAGGCCGGCGCCATTCGACATGCCGAGCACGTAGCTGAGCAGCCGCGACAGCATCAGGCCCATGAAGAAGGTGAACCCGAGCAGCACCGGCACGCCAGCGGCGGAGTTCTTGGTCTTCTCGATCGCGAAGATGAACGCGAAGGCGCCGCCGAGGAACACGATGGCGCTGAAGCCCGGGCCCATCGTCGCCATGGCGCCGGTGGTCACGCCGATCCATGCACCCAGGATCGTCGGCACCATCGACAGCGCCAGCAGCCAATAGGTGTTGCGCAGCACGCGGTTGCGTTGCTCCACGCTGCCGACGGAGCCGGCGTAGCCCATCTCGATGGTTTGCATACTGGGATCCATGGGACCTCCGTGCGAAGTGACGTGACTGAGACCGAACGCGCCGATTCTAGTTCCCGGCGTTGCTGGCGAAGGTGCGGACGCAGTTCGGCATTGCAAGAGCGGCGTTGCCCGACGCGGCCATCGACGGGCGCTACAATTTGCCGCCTCAGCCCGCAACGATCGCGGTTGAAGCGGCCGCAGCGGGGCCCCGGACGGCGGGCCTGGCTCTCCCCGGGACAGCGGCCCCGCGCAACGCCGCCGCGCACCCTTTCGGAGCTGTGTCCTTGTCCCCGCAACTGCTGCCCGACCACGCCCAGGCCCTCCTGGCCCTCGCCGACGGCACGCTCTTTCATGGCAGGTCGATCGGCGCCACCGGCGAGACGACCGGCGAGGTGGTCTTCAACACCGCGCTGACGGGCTACCAGGAAATCCTGACCGATCCGAGTTATTGCCGGCAGATCGTCACGCTCACGTATCCGCACATCGGCAACTACGGCTCGAATCCCGAAGACGTCGAATCGCGCAAAGTGTTCGCAGCGGGGCTTGTCGTCAAGGACGTGCCTCTGCTCGCCTCGAACTTTCGCAGCACGGCATCGCTCGGCGACTACCTGCGCGCCGAGAACACCGTCGCCATCGCCGGCATCGACACGCGCCGCCTGACGCGCTTGTTGCGCACGAGCGGTGCCCAGAACGGCTGCATCGTGGCGCTGCCGCAGGGCGAGCGGATCACGCCGGGCGTTGTCGCGGAGGCTCTCGCGAAGGCCCGCTCGGCGCCCTCGATGACCGGGCTCGACCTGGCCAGGGTCGTGAGCGTGCGGGAACCCTACGAATGGACCCAGACGGTCTGGGCGCTCGGCCAGGGCTACGGCCAGTTGCGCGAGCCGCGCTGGCACGTCGTCGCCTACGACTTCGGCGTGAAGTTCAACATCCTTCGCATGCTGGCGGCGCGCGGCTGCCGCATCACCGTCGTGCCGGCCGAGACGCCGGCCGCGGACGTCCTCGCCTTGCAGCCCGACGGCGTCTTCCTCGCCAACGGGCCCGGCGATCCGGAGCCTTGCGACTATGCGATCGAGGCGACGCGCGAGTTCATCGCGCGGGGACTGCCCACCTTCGGCATCTGCCTGGGCCACCAGATCATGGCGCTCGCCTGCGGCGCTTCGACCTACAAGATGAAGTTCGGCCACCACGGCGCCAACCATCCGGTCAAGGACCTCGACAACGGCCAGGTCAGCATCACCAGTCAGAACCACGGCTTCGCGGTCGACGCGACAACGCTGCCCGCGACGCTGCGGCCGACCCATGTCTCGCTCTTCGACGGCACGCTGCAGGGCTTCGCGCACACCGACAAGCCCGCGTTCTGCTTCCAGGGTCACCCGGAAGCGTCACCCGGCCCGCACGACATCGGCTATCTGTTCGACCGCTTCATCCAGCTGATGCAGGCGTCGCGAGAAGCGCCGCCGGCGACGCAGGGCGCGCATGCGGGGAGCCTGCATGCCTAAGCGCACCGACCTTCGCACCATCCTCATCATCGGCGCCGGCCCGATCGTCATCGGCCAGGCCTGCGAGTTCGACTACTCCGGGGCGCAGGCCTGCAAGGCGCTGCGCGAGGAAGGCTATCGCGTCGTCCTGGTCAACAGCAATCCGGCAACGATCATGACCGACCCGGAGATGGCCGATGTGACCTACATCGAGCCGATCACCTGGAGCGTGGTCGAAAAGATCATCGCCAAGGAGCGGCCGGACGCCGTGCTGCCGACGATGGGCGGCCAGACGGCGCTCAACTGCGCCCTCGACCTGCATCACCACGGCGTGCTGCAGAAGTACGGCGTCGAGATGATCGGCGCCAACGAGAAGGCGATCGAGAAGGCCGAAGATCGGCTCAAGTTCAAGGATGCGATGACCGGCATCGGCCTGGCATCGGCGAAGTCGGGCATCGCGCACACGATGGAAGAGGCGCTCGTGGTGCAGCGGCGCATCTCGAACGAGATCGGCGCGTCCGGGCACAGCGCGGGCTTTCCGATCGTGATTCGCCCCAGCTTCACGCTCGGCGGCACCGGCGGCGGCATCGCCTACAACCCCGACGAGTTCGAGGAGATCTGCA
>DAIMIM010000432.1:0-2962 GCA_036722755.1 Caldimonas sp.
CGGCTTCGTTCACCGTACCGTTGCGGGGGCAGCGCAGTTTCGGCGGCGCTTGCGCGCCCTCCTCCTGCTTCCCGTTTAACCGCGAAGGCATGAACGCCTTCACGAGCACCAACAGTTTGCATTCTAAGCAGGCCGTCGGGCGCGAATGCGACGCCTACAATTCGGCACCCTGCTTCCGCCGGAGCGCCATGTCCAGGATCGAAGAACTCGCCGAACGGGTCGAGCGCTTGCTGTTGCGGCACGAGGAAGTGCAGCGCACGAACGCACTGCTTCGCGAGCAACTGGCAGCGGTGACCCACGAGCGCGACAACCTGCGCTCGCGCCTCAACGCCGCGCGAAGCCGCATCGACGTGCTCCTCGACCGGTTGCCGCGCGAAGCCGACGCCGCCGCGCCGAACGACGGCGCCGCGGCGGCACGCGACACGGCCAGCGACGACAAGCTGCGCAGAGTCGGATGAAGCAGGTCGAAGCAACCATCCTCGGCCAGAGCTACATCCTCGGCTGCCCCGAGGGCGGCGAGGCGGCGCTGCTCGAAGCCGTCGCCGCAGTCGACCGCGAAATGAGCGCGATCCGCGATGGCGGCAAGGTCAAGGCGCGCGAGCGCATCGCCGTGCTCGCAGCGCTCAACCTCGCCTTCGCGCTGGCTGAGCGCCCACACGCTCCGTCGGCCCGCGATGACGACGACGAGAGCGACGCCGCGGACAACGCGCAAGGCGACGGCGCAAGCGCTTCTGGAGTCGATCTCGCTGCTCTCATTCGCCGTGTCGACATGGCCCTCGGCGCCGACGGACAACTGATCTGACGATGCCTCGTTTGCATGACCCGCGGCGTAGAATCATCTGGTCCGTCGCGCTCGCGTGAGCTTTATATTTCCTTGAACCGATGCTCGCAAGAGCAAGGGCTTGGAACATCGCCCGGTTGGTGTGATCGTCTCGCGTCAGATGAACCCGAAGCCGGGCTGACCTCGCCCACCTGAACTGCCTGGGTTCAGGAATGCGGTTCACGGGGCTGCGGCGGACACCTTATTTGCCGGAGCCGGGTCCGCCATGCGCCACTGGTTGATGAAAAGCGAGCCGACCGAATGCTCGGTCGACGATGTCGCCAAGGCGGCAAAGAAGACCGTTCCATGGATCGGCGTTCGCAACTACCAGTCGCGCAACTTCATGCGCGACGACATGCAGATCGGCGACGGCGTCCTGTTCTATCACTCGTCATGCCCGGAGCCGGGCATCGCCGGCATCGCCGAGGTCGCGTCCAGGGCCTATCCCGACGCCACCCAGTTCGACCGGCGCAGCCACTATTTCGACGCCAAGTCCAAGGCCGACGCGCCGCGCTGGTCGCTGGTCGATGTGCGCCTGGTGAAGAAGACGCGCCTGCTCGGCCTCGCCGAAATGCGGACGATCCCGGCGCTCGCGGACATGCGATTGCTTCAGCGCGGCAACCGGCTGTCGATCACGCCGGTGAGCGCCGCCGAGTGGCAGATCATCACGGGATTGCTCGCCTGATCCGGCCGACCGGTTCGGGAGCTCCGCGCGGCCCGGAAATTGCGAAGCATGGCCGAACGACCCCTGCACCATGAGCATCGCTCGCTACATCAAGGAGATCGGCCGCGGCCGCGAGGGCGCCCGGTCGCTGGTCGCCGCCGACGCGCACGACCTGATGAGCCAGGTGCTCGATCGGCGCGTCACCGATCTCGAGATCGGCGCGTTCGCCCTGGCGATGCGGATCAAGGGCGAGTCGGTCCATGAGCTCGCCGGCTTTCTCCAGGCCGCGCATGAGCGCTGCATCGAGATTCGCAGCGAAGCGCCAATGGTCGTGCTGCCGTCGTACAACGGCTCGCGAAAGATCCCGAATCTGACGACACTGCTGGCGTTGCTGCTGGCACAGGAGGGCGTCCGCGTTCTGGTGCACGGCGTTGCCGACGACGGAGCGCGCGTCACCACCGCGGAGATCTTTCGTCACCTCGGCCTGACCTGCGCCACGCAGGAGCGCGAGATCGTCGACGCATGGAGCAGGCGCGAGCCGGCCTTCATCCGGATCGAGGCGCTCTGCCCGCCGCTGGCGGCGCTGCTCCAGGTGCGCCAGGTCGTCGGTCTTCGCAATCCGGGGCACACGGTCGCCAAGCTGCTCGCCCCCTGCCGCCGCGGCGGGTCGCTGCGTGTCGTGAACTTCACGCACCCGGAGTACGGCGTGCGCCTGGCTGAATTCATCGCCCTGACCAACGCCGATGCGCTGCTGATGCGCGGCACCGAAGGCGAGCCGGTCGCCGACGCGCGGCGCCTCCAGAAGATGGACGTCTATCTGTCCGGCAGGCACCGCCCGGAGCTGTCGTCCGCGGGACAGGCCGGTGTGGTCACCGAGATGCCGGCGTTGCCGCGCACGAGCGACGCACCGACCACCGCCGGGTATATCCAGAGCATCCTCAGCGGCGCGATGCCGGCGCCGCCAGCGGTCACGGCGCAGGTCGCCTGCCTGATGGGCGCGCTCGAAGAACATCGGAGCGTCGTCGCCGCAACGCAATAATCGCCCGCTGCTGCATGGGGGGCGACCATGAAACCGATCGAGAAGCTGAACCGACTGTCCGCATCGCACGGCGCCCTGCGGCCGGGCAAGGGCATGGTCTCGGGCGTCATCGCGCTCGGCCTGGCGATCCTCTGCTTCCTCGGCGTTCTCGCGTTCCACTTTCCCGAATACCTGACGACGCCGCAACTGCGCAAGTCCTACAGCATCGACACGATGCGTCTTCTGCTGTTCTGGTCGCTGGTGCTCTCGGGCGCGCTGGCCCTCTTCAACATCGTCATGAGCCGGTCGCGCTGGCTGGCGCTTGCCGCCTTCGTGCTGATCGGCCTGAGCCTCCTGCTCGGCGGCAACAAGGTGCCGGTCAACGACTTCGCCGATGGCACGCCGTACATCGGCCTCGACTGGTTCATCCTCGACCTGCTCGGCTCGACGCTGATCTTCG
>DAIMIM010000433.1:0-2951 GCA_036722755.1 Caldimonas sp.
CTCGTTCGAGGCGGCGGCGCGAGCGAGCGGTGAGCCCAAGCTCGTCGCCAACTGGATGATGGGCGAGGTCTCGCGGCGAATGAACGCGAGCGGTCTGGCGGCGCTGCCCCTGCCGGTCGCGGAGCTCGCCACCATGATCTCGCGCATCGCCGACGGCACCATCTCGAACAGCGCGGCGCGCCAGGTGTTCGAGGCGCTGTGCAGCGGCGACGGGGCGAGCGTCGATGCGATCATCGAGGCCAAGGGCCTGCGCCAGCTCCGCGACAGCGGCGAGCTCGAGCACATCGTCGACGCGGTGATCGCGGCGAACCCGAAGTCGGTCGAGGAGTTTCGTGCCGGCAAGGAAAAGGCATTCAACGCCCTCGTCGGCCAGGCGATGAAGGCGACCCAGGGCAAGGCCGATCCGGCCCGGCTCCACGCGCTGCTGCGCGCCCGTCTGGCCTAGGCCTAGCCCGTCTTTCTCAACTGACGGTAGTCGGCAAGGCTAAGTCCTTGATTTGACTGGACTGGGACCCGAAGGTCTTCACTACAGGGGTGTCGGGTCCGGGGTCAGGTGGCGCACCTGCGTGGCCGTAATCCTTGGGGGTGGCTGCTCGGGCAATCGCATTTGCAGCTGCTGCAGCAGCATGCGGTGTTCGGGCTCGGGCTGGGTGTAGCGAGACAGCGTGATCTCGCGCGCGTCGGTGGTGGGGATGTGCACGTCGATCATCTGGATCGTCTTGAACTTGGCGATCACCTCGCATGGCGTGATCCCGCTGGCCAGCGGACGCAGGTTGGCCTTGAGCGTGACCTGCAGGCAGTAGGCCAGGAAGGACACGAAGATGTGCGCTTCGATACGGCCTTCGTCATGGTGGAAGATCGGACGCACGGCGAGGTCGTGCTTGAGCTCCTTGAACGCCTGCTCGACTTCGGTGAGCTGGATGTAGAACGTCCACAGCCGCTCGGGCTGCTGCGCATCCAGGTTCGTGCGCAGCAGGTAACGGCCTTCGCGCCGACGCACCTGGCGCAGCTTGTCCCGGTCGAGCCGGAACTCCAGGCTGGCCGACTTGGCGCTGGACTTGGGCACCGTCACGTTGATCAGGTTGGCGGCCCGCCCGGCTTCGTGCTTGGCCGCGCCCAGCTTCATCAGCACCTGGTCGCGCGTGAGGATCTGGGCCTGGATCGCCTGCAGCCGATCGACGTAGCGGCGCAGCCGCTTGCGCCGCATGGCGCGCTCCTTGTCGATGCGTGCGTTGCTTTGCGCCAGCACGTAGACATCTTCGTCGGTGGCCAGCCGCTTGGCCTGCACGCCGTCGCGTACCTTTGCCCAGGGCTGGCCAAGGAAGGACTGCTCGAGCTTGCTCAGTCGCCCCTTGGGTGTGCCCACCAGGTAGGACGCGCCGATCGAGCGCATCTTCGCTAGGCTGTCCTCGGTGGGAATGCCGCGGTCCATCACCCAGATTCGGTTGGCGCGCCCGTAGCGGCGCTCGATGCGGTCCAGGAAGTCGCTCAGGGTGGTCGAGTCCGCCGTGTTGCCCGACATCACCTCGTAGCTCAGCGGGAAGCCCTCGGGGGTGACGATCAGCGCGATGACGACTTGCCTGCAATCGCCCCGCTTGTCACGGCTGTAGCCGAATTGGCGCAGATCGTCGGGGCCGCGTTCGACATCGCTCTCGAAGTAGGTGCTGGTCAGGTCGTACAGCAGCACGTCGAACTTGGCGCCGAAGAGCTCTCCCCAGCGCCGCTTGAGGAACTTGAACAGATCGTCCTTGTGCTCGACCAGCCGGTCCAGGCAGCGGTACAGCGTGTTCTTCTCTGCCAGCGCGAAGTCCGAGTCCAGCAGGTCGGCCATCGCGCTGGCGTCGAACCATTCGCGGTGTAGCCGCCACTCGGATCCCGGGTCGATCAACCGATACGCCACCAGCGTCTTGAGCACCTTCAGCCACGGTGTGCCCTCGCGCGACGGGCGCAATCGCGAACGCCAGAAACTGTCGAGCTCGAGTTGCTGCCACAGGTCCAGTGCCATCCAGCACGCGCCCCATTGACGTGGCCGGCGCAAGCTCAACTCACTGAGCCGAACACCGATCGCATCGACGTCGTCGGCTGGCATGGAGCCGACCGGGAACAGAGCCACCTGGCGCCGTCTCCCTTCGTCCTGTACCTCGATGGTCTTGCGCCACGCCTCGCGCTGGCTGGCGTTGATCTCGCCCAGGTACAAGACCTGGCGCTGTGCCACACGGCCGTCGGCCAGACGTCGGTTCTCCACGAGGTTCCAATACTCGTGGAGCTTGCCATCCTTCACGCGTCGGCTGCAGCGCAAGAACATGCGCGCACTCTATGAACACCCCCGCCACGCCGCAAGGACCAAGGTCTTCACTACAAGCAATTCCGAACTCGCACCCTTTGCAAATCAATCACTTGCAGCGCTCAAGATGCCCAATTCGCAGAAATGCAACGGTGAGTTGAGAAAGACGGGCTAACCGCGGATCGTAATTTCGACGGCCTCGGGCTTGACCCCGAAAGTCATTGCGAGACCTTCCCTCGCTTCAGCAATCGTCAACGGCATCGAAGAAAGTGTCGAATCTGCTGAAGGGACCACCGCCGGAGAGCCCGAACTGTGGCTCGGCACCAGCTGGAAATTGATTCCCGCAGGATCGATGCCCAGCTTCTTCAGAGACGAGTAGCGTACGGGGTTTCTGCCGTGATCCCAGGCATTTGGGACTTCGATCCTGGCGAACTCGCTGATGAGGATCAGCCAGCGTTCTTTGCCGTCATCGGATTCTTCCGGCGCCGCTCTGCGCACCCCTGAGACCTTGAGACCTTTCCCAGCAAGAAGGCGGATCCGTGCTCCTGCGTTGCATCGGAAAACTCATGGTCCGGGTTGTGGCGGTTTTGGGTGCACACCAGCCAAGTGCATTGCTTTGCCCGTGCGGCGTTGAGAACCCAGGCTTGGGAGCCTCCCTCTCGAACGA
>DAIMIM010000434.1:0-2950 GCA_036722755.1 Caldimonas sp.
GGTGGTCGTCGGCGTCAACGCCTACCGCGCCGAGGAAGACAGCGCGGCGCGGCCGGCCGTCGAGCGGCCCGACGCGGCGGCCATGCAGCGCCATCTCGATGCCTTCTCGGCGTGGAAGGCGGAACGCTCGCCGGCGGTGGTCGAGGCCGCGCTCGACGGGCTGACGCGGGCCGCCAACGATGCCAGCCTGAACGTCTTCGGCGCCGTCGTCGACGCGGCCCGGGCCGGCCTCACGAACGAAGAAATCTGCGGCCGGCTGCGCCGCGATCTCGGCTTCGGCCAGCCGCTTTCCTTCGTCTGAGGCGTGACCGACCGATCGTCAGCCGCAGGGCTCGTCGCGCTCGCGCTCACCGGCGACCGCCGCGCGATCGCACGGCTGCTGACGCTGTTCGACAACGACGGCCCTGGCGCGCGCGACGCGGCGGAGCTCGTGGCGACGCGGGCCGGCAACGCCCGGGTCGTCGGCATCACCGGCGTGCCGGGCAGCGGCAAGTCGACCCTCGTCAACGCCATGCTCGGCGCCTGGCTGGGCCAAGGCCTGCGCGTCGCCGTCGTCGCGATCGACCCGTCGAGCCCGATCAGCGGCGGCGCGGTGCTCGGCGACCGGATCCGCATGGCCGAGCACGCCGCCAATTTCGATTGCTTCGTGCGCTCGTTCTCGGCGCGCGGCGAGCTCGGCGGCCTGTCGCGGGCGGCGCGCGCCGCGGTCGACTGCTTCGACGCGGCCGGCTTCGACCGGGTCATCGTCGAGACGGTCGGCACCGGCCAGTCGGAGACGCGGATCGCCGCGCTCGCCGACACCCGCGTCGTCGTCTGCCCGCCCGGTCTCGGCGACGACGTGCAGGCGCTCAAGGCCGGCACGCTCGAGATCGCCGACGTGCTCGCCGTCAGCAAGGGCGACCTGCCGCTCGCCGAGCAGACCGCACGCGAGATGCGCGAGATGCTGACCCTGCGCCGGGCGACGGCCGCCGGCGCCTGGCAGCCACGCGTCGTCGTCGTTCGCAGCCTCGCTGCCGGCGGCATCGACGCCATGCTCGAAGCGATCGATGCGCACGCGCTGTCGGTCGAGGTGGGGCGGCGCTTTCGCAACGAGAGTGCGACGCCGGCGGCTCCCGGGCGCGACAGCGGAGCCGGCGCAAGCGCGAACGGCTCGGCGCCAGATGCGGTATCGATTGCCACTGACGATGCCGACGGCTGGAAGGCGCGCCTCGTCGCACTGGCCGCGCGCGATGGCCTCTGCCGGACCCTCGGCATCTCGGTTCTCGCGGGCGGCCCAGGCTCGGCCGAGGTGACGATGACCGTCGACGCGCGCCATCTCAACTTCAACGGCGGCGGCCACGGCGGCGCGATCTTCTCGCTCGCCGACAGCGCCTTCGGCCTGGCTTCGAATTCGCACGGCCCGGTCGCCGCCGGCATCGATGCGCACATCACCTTCCAGGCCGGCGTCGCCGCGGGCGACCGCCTGGTCGCGCGGGCAACCGAAATGCAGCGCAGCCGGCGCATCGCGATGTACCGCATCGACGTCGTTCGCCCGGGCCAGGATGGCGCCGACGTGCTGGTCTCGAGCTTCACCGGCACGGTCTACATCAAGGCCTGACCGAGGCCTGGTGCCGAGGGATACACCCGAGGGTGTTGTCCCGTAGTTTGTCGTCGGAACGACATCGCGGCGTCAAATTTTTCCTAGAGTCGGACGTTGACGTTCCTGCGCGCGTTGCGCGCTCCGATGTCTTCTCCGCACCGCCGCCGCCATCCCGTCATCCGCCGTGACAACGTGACAACGTGACCTCGACCTTCCCCGCCCTCCTGCTCGCCCATGCCGCCGCACGCCCGCACGCGCCCGCGTTGCGCGAAAAGGAGTTCGGCATCTGGCAGACGCTCGACTGGGCGGGCCTCGCCGCGCTGGTCCGGGCAATGGCCTGCGGCCTGGCCGAAGCCGGGCTGGCGCGCGGCCAGCACCTCGTCGTCGTCGGCGAGAACCGGCCGCGGCTCTATGCGGCGATGCTCGCCGCGCAATCGCTCGGCGCCGTTCCGGTGCCGCTCTACCAGGACGCCGTCGCCGCGGAGTTCGTCTTTCCGATCGCCAACGCCGATGTCGCCTTCGCCATCGTCGAAGACCAGGAGCAGGTCGACAAGATGCTCGAGGTGCGCGCGAGCTGCCCGGGCCTCGCGCGCATCTGGTTCGACGAATCGCGTGGCCTGCGCCACTACGACGAGGCCGGCCTCGCCTCGCTCGATGCGCTGCTGGAATCGGGCCGCGCCTGGGACGCGGCGCATCCCGGGTTCTTCGATGCCGAGGTCGGCAAGGTGCAGCCGTCGGACGTGGCTGCGATGTTCTTCACCTCCGGCACGACCGGCAGCGCCAAAGGGGTCGTGCACACCCACGAGTCGCTGCTCGACCGCGCCTCGGCCGGCGCCCGCTTCGACAAACTGACGTCCGACGACGAAGTGCTCGCCTACCTGCCGCCGGCATGGATCGGCCAGAACATCTTCTCGTACGCGCAATGGCTGGCCTGCGGCTATGTCGTCAACTGCCCGGAATCGGCGAGTACCGTGACGATCGACCTGAAGGAGATCGGCCCGACCTACTACTTCGCGCCGCCGCGCGTCTTCGAAGGTCTTCTCACCAGCGTGATGATCCGCATGGAAGACGCCAGCCGCATCAAGCGCTGGATGTTCGATCGGGCGATGGCGCTGGCGCGGCGCGTCGGCCCGGCGCGCATGGATGGCAAGCCGGTGGCCGCGCTCGATCGCCTGCGCTACGCCTTGGGCAACATGCTGGTGTACGCGCCGCTGCGCAACACGCTCGGCTTCTCGCGGGTGCGCGTGGCCTACACGGCGGGTGAGGCGATCGGACCCGACCTCTTCACGTTCTACCGCTCGATCGGCATCAATCTGAAGCAGCTCTACGGCTCGACCGAGACCGCCGTCTTCGTCTGCCTGCAGCCCGACC
>DAIMIM010000435.1:0-2945 GCA_036722755.1 Caldimonas sp.
GCCGGCCTTCCATCACCTGGACGACACCTCGCTCGACCATGTCGGAGGTGCTGAGCTTTTCGATCCGTTCGCCGCGCAGGGCGATCGAGCCCTTGGTGACTTCGCCGCGCTCGCCGCGCAGCAGGTTGCTGACCGCGCGCAAGGTCGTCGTCTTGCCGGCACCGTTGCCGCCGAGCAGGGCCACGACCTTGCCTTGCGGGACCTGCAGGGAGACGCCCTTCAGCACCAGGATGACGTGGCTGTAGATCACCTCGATGCCATTGACATCGAGGAAGACGGAAGGCGAGGCGGTCATCTCGTTCACTTTTCAAAGCGCTCGTCGAGCGCTTTGAAAAGGGGCCCCATCGGGGCCCGCCCCTCCTCCTTGGGGGGAGGGGTTGGGGAGGGAGCGATCCTGCAGGTCAACGACCTGAGACGCGCAGCGACTCAGGTCTGGCAGTCGGCGCTTGTTCTGCGCGCCAGCTTCTTGTCGGACATGTACTTGTCCGCCGCCGTCTTCACCATCGGCTTGATGATCTGCTCGTCGGCTTCCATGAAGTCGGACGTCATGCCCCACTTCTTGCCGTCCCAGGTCTCGATGCGCGCCCACGACGAGCCCATGTGGTCCTGGCACGAGGTCGAGACCGGCCGCATCACGCCGGCGAAGCCGAGCGAATCGAGCTTCTTCTGGTCGAGCGCGAGGTTCTCGAGGCCCCAGCGCACCTGCTCGCTGGTCATGACCTTGCCCTTGCCGTAACGCTCCTGGGCCCGGCGCACCGCCTCGATGCCGAGCATTTGGATGATGACGCCGCGGGTGTACAGGATGGTGCCGACCTCGTCCTTCGATGCCGCGGTGCCCTGGCCCTTGTCGTAGACGTACTTCAGGATGTCCTGGATCACCTTCGGCTGCGTGCCGGACGGGTTCATGGCCAGCGCGTTGTAGCCCTTGGCGCCTTCGCCGACGTCCTTCACGTCCGGCTCGGCGCCGGCCCACCACACGCCGTACATCTTGTCGCGCGGATAGCCCGTGGCCTGCGCTTCCTTCAGTGCGGTGCTGTTCATGATGCCCCAGCCCCAGAGGAAGACGTAGTCGGGCTTGCTCTGGCGGATCTGCAGCCAGGTGGCCTTCTGCTCGGTGCCGGGCGCAGTGACGGGCAGCAGCTGCAACTCGAAGCCATTGAGCTTGGCGCGTTCCTGAAGATACGGAATCGGCTCTTTGCCGAAGGGTGCGTCAAGATAGACCAGCGCGATCTTCTTGCCCTTCAGTTTGTCGACGCCGCCTTCCTTCTTGGCGATGTACTGCACGAGGATGTCGGCCCCCGTCCAGTAGCTGCCGAGAATCGGGAAGTTCCACTTGAAGGCGAAGCCGTCCTGCGCGGCGGCGAGCCCGAATCCCACGGTCAGCAGCGGGATCTTGTCCGTGGGCGCCTTGTCGGTGAGGGCGAATGTCACGCCCGTCGATTGAGGGTCGAACAGCGTGACGCCGGGATGGCTCTTCAGGCGCTCGTAGCACTCGACGCCACGGTCGGTCGCATAGCCGTACTCGCATTCCTCGTAGGTCAGCTTGACGCCGTTGATGCCGCCGTCGCGGGCATTGATCATCTTGATGTAGTCGAGCTTGCCGTCGGCCCATGGCGTGCCGTTCGGCGCGTACGCGCCGGTGCGGTAGACCAGCAGCGGGAAGAACTGCTCCTTGGCCTGCGCGGACGCCGTGCTCGGCATCAACGTGGCGGCCAGACCGCTCGCAGCGAGCGTCGCCGCGAGCGCGATGCCCTTGAATGTCTTCAGGTTCATGACTGTCTCCGGGGTTGGAAGGAAGCACGCGTCGGTGCGTGAAGGAAAACGTTCATCTCAGCGCGGAATCGTTTTGATTTCAATCGGGACATTCAGCCGGAACTCCTGCCGGTTCAATGCGGGAAGGGCCACAGGCGAAGCTTCTCCTTCGCCGTCGACCAGAGCTTTGCCAGGCCGTGCGGTTCGACGATGAGAAAAAACACGATCAGCGCGCCGAACACCATCGACTCCACATGCGAGGCCTCGGTCGTCGACAGCGGGATGCCGAACCACTCCGGCAGCTGGTTCAGGAAGAGTGGCAGCAGCGTGATGAAGCCGGCGCCGAAGAACGCGCCGTTGATCGAGCCGAGCCCGCCGATGATCACCATGAAGAGCAGCTGGAACGAGCGATCGATCGAGAACGCCGAAGGCTCCCACGAGCCGAGATAGACGAAGCCCCAGAGTGCGCCGGCGACGCCGACGATGAACGAGCTCACCGCGAAGGCCGTCAGCTTGGCATAGACCGGGCGGATGCCGATCACCTCGGCGGCGACGTCCATGTCGCGGATGGCCATCCACTCGCGGCCGATGTGGCCGCGCACCAGGTTCTTGGCCAGCAGCGCGAACACCGAGACGATGGCGAGACAGAACAGGTACTTGCGCGCAGGCGTGTCGATGGCCAGTCCGAAGACAGAGAGGCCGGCCGCGCTCACCGAGCCCGAGCTCGAGTTGTTGGTCAAATAGGGAACGCGCAGAAACGCCCAGTCGGTGAAGAACTGCGCGGCCAGCGTCGCCACGGCCAGATAGAGACCCTTGATACGCAGCGACGGAATGCCGAACAGCACGCCGACGACGGTCGCGCTCAGGCCGCCGAGCAGCAGGGCGACGAGCAACGGCATGCCGTCGACGCGCACCATGAAGTTGTAGGTCGCATAGGCGCCGACGGCCATGAAGGCGCCGGTGCCGAGCGAGATCTGGCCGCAGTAGCCGACCAGGATGTTCAGGCCGAGCGCGGCAAGCGCGAGGATCAGGAACGGGACCAGCAGCGCCTCGAACAGATAGTTCGAACCGACCAGCGGAATGCCGACGAAGGCGACGATCAGCAGCAGCGCGATGACGATGCGGTCCTGGCGGATCGGGAAGATCTGCTGATCGGCCCGATAGCTGGTCTTGAACTGGCCGTTTTCGCGGTA
>DAIMIM010000436.1:0-2924 GCA_036722755.1 Caldimonas sp.
CCATCAAATCGGAGAAATCGCCTCCCACGGTTTGAATCACTCTCCTCATCGGGCGTGGCAGCGCGATGGAACACTCTTGCTTCGCAACCGGGTCAAAGCCTTGCTGCGTGCGGGCTTGCGGCCGATGGCGCCAGTCGACAAAGACGGAGTTTCACTTTTGCCGTCACGCTCGGAACACTCTTGCTTTCCTCTACGTTTCTCGATTCCTGACTTCCGGCCAATGTTTCGGTACGGCTTATGCCGGCTTGGACAAAGCCCGCTGCACTTCGCCCATGAATCGTCCGTGGTTGAACTCCGCCTTGCCAACAATGTCCAGGATGTGCCCGTTGAGCTTCTCGCGATCCTGGGAGGTCAGATCCCTCGCCGTCACTACGACGATCGGAATCCGTGCGGTGGACGAATCGTCTTTGAGCGCCTCGACGACGTCGAAGCCATTCACGTCCGGCATCTCCAGATCGAGCGCAATCAGGTCGGGCCGAAAGCGCCGCGCAAGTTCGATGCCTTCGCGCCCGCCGAGCGCGCGCAGCACGGTATAGCGGCGTTGATGCAACTGACCGGCGAGCAATTCGACTGCGCCGGCGTCGTCGTCTATCACCAGCACCGTGACTTCGCGCTCTCCGTTTGATGTCAACCCTAGCCGCTCCAGCCCCTTTGTTAGGGCATCCCGACCGATCGGCTTTTGCAGGACCAACGCAGCACCCAGCGAGAAGCCGGTGCCCTGATCGGCCACCACTGACACGACGACGACCGGCACGCCCTCCCAACTCGTTGTCTCCTTGAGGCGAGCAAGGAACTCCCAGCCGTCCATGCCCGGCAGCAGAATGTCCAACGTGATCAGGGCGGGAGTGCATTGGTCCACGATCGCCAGCGCAGCTTCGGCCGACACCACCCGTCGCACGATGAAGCCATTCGCCTCCAGCTGTGCTTGCATCAGCGCAGCTGCCGGCTCGTTGTCCTCGATGACTAGCGCGAGTGGCCGCGTCGTGAGGTGCGCCACGCCAAGTTCCGCGCTGCCGTCTGCCGGCGCAGCGTCAGATCGCAACGGTAGCCAAACCGTGAAACAACTTCCTTTGCCGGGCTCGCTGGTCACCGCGACCGTTCCTCCGTGGAGCTGAGCGAGGCGGTGCACTACGGAAAGGCCGAGTCCGGTGCCCTCAACCTTGCGTGTCGACTTGCTCGCGATCTGCGTGAAGGGCGTGAAGAGCAGGCGCATGTCCTCCGGCGTGATGCCGATGCCGTCATCGGACACGGAAATCTCGACGAAATGCTCGAATTCGGTCGCCGGCAAGGGCAAACGCACACCCTCGCGAAAGCCCGGCAACCCGGTGTCCGCACGTAAGCGATCAACCGCCTCGGCGCTCAGCGTCACCCGGCCATCCTGCGGAGCGAACTTGACTGCGTTGGAGACCAGGTTGAGCAGAATCTGTTTGAGGCGCCTTCGGTCCGCTAAAAGCACGCCTACCGCGCCGCGCTGATCGGCTTTCAAACTGATCCGCTTGGCCTTGGCCGGGTTGGCCAGCAACGCCAATGCGTCGGCCAGCGCTGGCTTCAAATGTATCGGTTCGAGCGTGATCTCGACCTTGCCGGCCTCGATCTTGGACAGATCCAGGACGTCGTTGATGAGCGCCAGCAAGTGCTGGCCGCTCTGGAAGATGTGACCGGCGAAGCGGCGCTGGTCGTCGACATCGCCACCCATGCCGGCTCTTAGCAATTCGGAGAAGCCGATGATGGCGTTCAGCGGGGTGCGCAGCTCGTGCGACATGTTGGCCAGAAATTCCGACTTGTGTCGCGTCTGCTCCTGCAACCGAAGGTTCGAATCCCCGAGCTGTGCGTTGAGCGACTCGAGTCCCTCGCTCAATCGTTGCAGATCGGCGGCGCGCCGGCGCTCGTGGGCATGGGCTTCGGTCAATCGGGCGTGGAGCAGTCCGTTTTCGAGCAGCAACACCATGAGCACGAAGCTTGCCGCAAGCAGTCCGTAGACTCGCCCCGCGTAGAAGCCGAGATCGAATCGACCTGCGTTGAGCACTGCGGACAGCGCGATGTCGAACAGCCACGCGCACATGACAACCATCAGCCACAAGTCAAGCACTGAATACGGCCGTCGTCGCCACAGCAGTAGTCCTGCGGAGAGGCTGGCGAGCCAGACCGTCGAGACGACGACGATCATCACGGGCGTGTAATGGTCGCCCGCCATGACGGCGGGCAGTGCGTCATGACCGCCGAGGGCGAGCGCCGCAAAGCCGATCACGGTGACGATCACCGCGACAGCTGCGCCGGTGATGGCCACGCCGCTTCGGGCTGCATCCGGCATCGCTTCGCGCGTGCTGCCACGCAGCACTGTGTAGGCGACAACGAACACGGGAAAGCCCGCATGCCAGAACATGTACAACCAAGCTGTGCTCTGAGGCCCGGCGCCGAGCAGTCCGCTCGGCGCGAACAGGCCCGGGAAGCTGAGGGCGTGAGCGATGGTCGTTAATGCCGTGAAGAGGTAGCCACTGGCCAGCACGAGGACTGCGCTCGAGCGGGCGATCCGAAATTGCCCGAACAGCAGTACGGCCGTGATCAGGTCGGTGACGACCAGCGCAGATTCATAGCCTGGGATGAAGGCCCAGACCTGCGGCAGGGACTGCTTGGCGAAGGGAGCGGCGACGGTGAAGAGCGCTACCGAGACCAGAATTACGGCAAAGGCGAATCGACGTTCGCCTGGGCCGGCAGGCCAAGTCGACAGCAAGGTCGCGGCAGGAGTGATGTGGCGAGCCATCTCCGCGCTCGATGTGCGTGGCATGCGTTCAATCAGAACATGTTTTTGGCCAATGGCGCGTCGCGTCAAGGGGTCGCTGCATATTTGGAACGGTTTCGGAGGCGGATTGCAGTGATGGAGCCACTGCGAAGAGACGATGACCGCAAAGCAGACGGTGAAGGAC
>DAIMIM010000437.1:0-2908 GCA_036722755.1 Caldimonas sp.
CCGGCCATCTGCAGCACCGATTCGCCGGTGTCGCGGATCTCGCGCAGCTGCTCCGACGAGGTCGCCAGCAGCTCGGTCGAATTCGCTTCCACCTGCTCCGTCGTCGCCGCCACACGGGTGACGGTGCCCTGCACCTGGGACACCAGCGTGCGCAACTCCTCCACCGTGTAGTTCACGGAGTCTGCGATGGCGCCCGTGATGTCTTCGGTCACGGTCGCCTGCTGCGTCAGGTCGCCTTCGGCAACGCCCTGCAGCTCGTTCATGAGCCGCAAAATGGCCGCCTGGTTGGCGTCGTTGACGCGCTTGGCTTCCTGTTCCTGCGATTCGGCTTCGACCCGCCGCGATTGCGCCAGCGACGCACGCTGGCCCTGCTCCGTGACGTAGAGGCGGAGGAAGCCCGCGCCGCCGACGACGACGAGCACCACACTGGCGAAGAGCAGGAAGGCGGTCAGGCCGCCGAGGCCGGTCGTGCCGCTCAGCTTGTCCTGCACGGCTTCGAGATTCTTGCGCAGCGGCTCGCTGTCGCTGATGATGCTGTTCTGCGCCTCTCGCGCGGCGTTGAGGCCGGCGAGGTTGTCGAGAATCAAGCTGCCGCGCGTTCTCGTGTCCTGGTACTGCTTCTGCAACGCCACCAGGCGCTCGCGGATCTGCGGGTCGCGCGTGCCGGGCAGGCCCATCTGCGGATTGCCGTCGAGCAGGGCCTTGGTGATGTCGTTGAACGAGTTCAAGTCCTTGCCGAGCAGGAACACGGCCTCGGGATTCACGCCTTCGCCGGTCAGGAATTCGTTGGCCGACTTGCCGATCCGCTGCGTCAGCATGACCAGCTGGCCGAGCGCGGAGACCTCGATCGGGCTCGACTCGCGCTGCAGCTTGAGCGACAGGATCGCCTGCGTCGCCTCGAGCAGCTCGAACGACTGCCGGTTGATCGCGCGCAGCGATTCGCCGACGTCGGTGAGAGCCTTTTGCTGGGCCAGCACGACAGCGGCGCTCTTCTCGGCGCGGTCGACGAGCGGCATGACGACGTCGATGGAATCCTGCACGCTCGAGGGCGCCTGCGAGACGGTGCCTTGACCGCTCTTCAGGCCGCGCACGTTGTTGGCCAGCACCTCGGCACTTTCCTTCACTTCCGGGAATGCGGACGGGCTGCCGACGAGCGCCTGCGAGACCGACTTGGCGAGCCGTTGCGATTCCATCAGCGCCTGGCCGGTGGCGGCGACCTCAGCGGAGCCGCGGCGGGCCGATCCGAATGAATAGATCGTCAGCACGATCACGCCGATGAGGCCGATGCCGAGCAGGGCGAGCAGGATGCGCTGCTGTTCGGCGACCGGACGCGTGCCGATCAGCGGCAGGCTGGCGGCGAGCGGCGCCTGGCCGCTGTCGGCGCCCTGCAGCCGCGTCTCGGTGAAGTCGGCGATCTCCGAAGGGATCGCCTCGGCAATGATGGAAGGCGCGGGCGCCGCCTCGCCGGCCGCGACGGCGTGGACATCGAACGCCGCCGATGCCTCGATGTCGGACAGAGGCAGGTTTGCGACGGCGACCGAATCGGCCGCCGCTGCGTTGGCATAGGCATCGGCGAATGCCGCGTCGTGCTCCAGCGCATCGTGCTCCTGCGCCGCCCCTTTCTGGCCCCATCCCTTGATCTTGTTCACGAAGCTCATATGGACCTCTCGAGGTGTTGCCTACCCGACGATCTTCAGGAACGACTCGTCGCTCGCCAGCTCGGCGAGATGGAGTTCTTGCCAGACGCGCGATGCGGCGTCGCGATAGCGTGCACCGGCGAACGCGGGACGCAGCGCGCCATCGTCGGCGTCGCGGCTGAGCTCATCCTCGCTGCGCAGGCCCGACAGGCGGTCGACGAGCAGCACGCAATTGATGTCGAGCGACTGGTTGAAGCCGACGAGGCGAGCCTGCTCGCGCCCCGTGTCGCCGCCCTTGACGCCGAGAAACCCAGCCAGCTCGACGACGCCATGCAGGTGGCCGCGCAGGTTCGCGACGCCGAGAAACCAGCGGTGGCTATGCGGCACGGGGAGCAGCGGCGTCATGGCGAAGATCTCGCCCGCATCGCGCAACGGAAACAGAAATCCGCGCGCGCCGCACTCCACGGCCAGCCACGAGCGGCCGAGCGGCTCGGAGCGAGCCGCCTGCAGACGCTGGGCGAGCCGCGTCTGGAGGTCGCGCAGGGCTTGCTTGTTTGCCATTCACGCGCATCCGTGAGCGCAGTGCCCGCCGGGCCGCCCCAAGGGCGCTGCCGCCCCCGCGGGGGGCAGCGAACGCAGTGAGCGTGGGGGCTTCATCTCTTCAGTCGAAGGCGCGGATCTTGGCCATCAGCTCGGTCGGATCGACCGGCTTGACGATGTAGTCCCTGGCGCCCTGGCGCATGCCCCAGACCTTGTCGGTTTCCTGGTTCTTGCTCGTGCACATGATGACCGGCACATTGACGAAGCGCGGGTCGCGCGTGATGGCGCGCGTCAGCTGAAAGCCGTTCTGTCCGGGCATCACGACATCCATCAGGATCAGGTCAGGCGTTTCCTCGCCGAGCCGCTTCATCGCGTCTTCACCGTTCTCCGCGGTGCGAACCTCGAAGCCGCGCTTGCCCAGCAACTCGGACAAATGATGGAGCTCGGTCTTCGAGTCGTCGACGAGCAGGATCTTCTGGATCGGCATGGCAGGCTTTCTCAATGACGACGTGCCGCGATCGCGGCACGCAGGCGGCCGCGCATCACGCGGCGCGCCGGTGCTGCTGCACGGCCTGCAGCAACTGGTCTTTCGTGAACGGCTTGGTCAGGTAGTCCTGGGAGCCGACCATGCGGCCACGGGCCTTGTCGAAGAGGCCGTCCTTGGACGACAGCATGATGATCGGCACGGTCGCGAATTTCTGGTTGCGCTTGATGATCGCGCAGGTCTGGTA
>DAIMIM010000438.1:0-2895 GCA_036722755.1 Caldimonas sp.
CTACGGCCCGCAGCCGCAGGTGCTGTCGGGCTGGTTCGAGACGCCGGGCATCCAGGTCGGCCCGGTCTACCTCGACACGCAATATCTGCTGATCCTGGCGGTGACGCTGGTGCTGGTCGCCTTCAACTACTGGTTCTTCGAGCACACGCTGCTCGGCAAGAAGCTGCAGGCGACGTCGCAGGACAAGGAGATGGCGTCGCTGCTCGGCATTCCGATCGCGGCGATGATCATGCTGACCTTCGTCTACTCGGCGCTGCTCGCCGGCGTCGCCGGCATCCTGGTCGCGCCGATCCTGTTCGTGTCGATCCAGATGGGCTCGACGATCGCCTTGAAGGCCTTCGCGGCAACCATCATCGGCGGCTTCGGCGATGTCACCGGCGCGATCATCGGTGGCCTCGCGCTCGGCGTGATCGAGACCTTCGGCGCCGCCTACATCTCGGTGCCCTACAAGGACGGCTTCGCCTTCCTCGTCCTGGTGGCGTTCCTGATCTTCCGGCCGCAAGGCATCTTCGGCGAACGCGTCGCGGAGAAGGCGTAGGCGTGGCCATGTCGTCGCCAAGTTCGCGGCGGATCGCCGGAACCGTCGCCTATGTCGCGCTGACGGCGCTGGCGGTGGCCGCGGTCGGTCTCGTGCCGATGCAGGACTACACGATCCACATCCTGGTCCAGACCGCGAGCTACGCGATCGCCGTGTTCGGACTGACGGTCGTGCTCGGCCTGTGCGGGCAGATCAATCTCGGCCAGGCCGCCTTCTTCGGTTTCGGCGCCTATGCGGTCGGGCTCGGCACCGCCGACCTGCACATCAATTTCTGGCTGGCGCTGGCGATGGGCGCCGGCGTGGCGCTGGTGATGGGCGCTTTCCTGGGCATGACCACCCTGCGCCTCGGCGGCCACTACCTGGCGATGGTGACGATCAGCTTCCAGCAGATCGTCACGCTCATCATGGTCAACTGGATCGCCGTCACGCACGGGCCCGACGGCGTCGGCAGCATCCGGCGGCCACCGATGTTCGAATCGGCGCACGCCTTTCTCGGCCTGTGCGTGCTGGCGATGGCATTGATCGGCTACCTCGTCTGGCGGCTGCCGCAGATGCCGCTCGGCCGGGCGATGCGGGCGATCCGCGACAACGAGCTGGCGGCCAGCGTCGCCGGCGTCAACGTCTTCCGCGTCAAGGTGGCAGCGTTCGCGCTGTCGGCGGTGCTCGGCGGCATCGGCGGCGGCCTGTTCGCCGGCGGGTTCGCCTATGTGAGCCCGGACCAGTTCAGCTTCGCCGAGTCGATCGTCTTCATCACCATGTCGCTGCTCGGCGGCGTTGCCTCGCCGGTCGGCGCGCTGATCGGCACCGCGCTCCTGATCGTCCTGCCCGAAAGCCTGCGCTTCCTGAAAAGCGTGCCGGGCCTCTACCTGGCAATCTACGGCCTGTCGATCATTCTCATCATCCGCTACATGCCCGACGGCATCTGGGGCTTCGTGCAGCAGCGGATCCGTCGCTGGTTCGCGCCGCCCGCGTTCCCGCACCCGGCGATCGAGCTGACGCTCGCCCCAGCCAGCAGCAGCGCGCCGGTCGCGCTCGAGGTGATCGGCCTCAGCAAGCATTTCGGCGGCCTGAAGGCGGTCGACGACGTGTCCTTCTCGGTGCTCCGCGGCGAGGTCCATGCGTTGATCGGGCCCAACGGCTCTGGCAAGACGACGACGCTCAACGTGCTGTCCGGCATCTACGTCGCCACCGGCGGCCGTGTCGTGCTCGAAGGCCGCGACATCTCCGCGCTGCCGCCGCACGCGCGCACGGCCGCGGGCATGGGCCGGACCTTCCAGAACATCCGCCTGTTCCGCTCGATGACAGCGCTCGAGAACGTCGTCATCGGCGCCGAGCATCCCGGCAACGATGTCGGCGCGGGACACGCGGCGCTGATCGAGCGGGCGCGCGCCGCGCTCGCCTTCGTCGGCCTCGAATCGCGCGCGCAGGAGCTGGTCACCGGCTTTTCGTACGGCCACCAGCGGCTGATCGAGATCGCGCGCGCCCTGGCCGGCAACCCCGCGCTTCTCCTGCTCGACGAGCCGGCAGCGGGCCTCAACTCGACCGAAAAGCTCGGCCTGCGCGACCTGCTCAGGCGGATCGCCGCGAAGGGGCTGACGATCCTGATCATCGACCACGACATGACGCTGGTGGCCGAGGTGGCGCAGCGCATCACCGTTCTCAACTTCGGCCGGCGCATCGCCGATGGCGTCGCCGCCGATGTGCTGCGCCAGCCCGACGTGATCGAGGCGTATCTAGGAAGCGAGCCCGATGCCCCTGATCACGCTTGAGGGCCTGACCGTCCGCTACGGCGAGATCGAGGCGCTGCACGGCCTTTCGCTCGCGGTCGAGCCCGGCGAGGTCGTGACATTGCTCGGCGCCAACGGTGCCGGCAAGTCGACGACGCTGCGCGCCATCTCCGGCCTGCTCAAGCCGGCCGCCGGCGACGTGATCTTCGACGGCCGGTCGATCGCCTCGCTCGGCCCCGAGGCGGTCGTGCGGCTGGGCATCGCCCATGTGCCCGAAGGCAGGCGCCTGTTTCCGGGCCTCACCGCGCGCGAGAACATCATGCTCGGCGCATCGAACCGCGGCCGCATTGCCAAGGCGAGGCTGGTCAGCGAGTCGGACGAAATGTTCGATCTCTTTCCCGACATCCGGCCGTTCGCCGACGCCCTCGGCTGGACCCTCTCCGGCGGCCAGCAGCAGATGGTGGCGGTGGCGCGCGGCCTGATGGCCAAGCCACGGCTGCTGCTGCTCGACGAGCCGTCGCTCGGCCTCGCGCCGGTGATCGTGCAGAAGGTGTTCGCCATCATCGGCGAGATCCGGCGCCGCGGCACGACGGTGCTGCTGGTCGAGCAGAACGCGCGCATGGCGCTGTC
>DAIMIM010000439.1:0-2889 GCA_036722755.1 Caldimonas sp.
TCTCGCCCAGGAACTTCTCGCGCCGCGTGCGCTTCTTCTTCATCGCGTACTCGGCGCTGGCAAAGCTGCGTTGCGACATGCTCGTTCTATCCTTAGCCACGGTGCTCCGGTGCATGCATGCGCCGTGCCGGACCGGGCGAATTGATCAGCATTTCCCTAGCGCTCGAGCTCTGGACCCGTTCGCACCCGCTCGGGTACCGCGCGCGACGATATTTGCATCGCCGGCAGCTCCCGCTGCTTCTCGCTCTGTCGCTTTCGCATGTGTTCGATGGCCGCCGGCGTTTGCTGCACGTACCGGGCGATCGCCCCGGCGAGCTGGCGATCCTTGGCGTCGGGCGACTTCACCAGTGCCTGCGCGAGCTTCACCCAGACGGCGAGGGCAGTCTCACGGGTGCGGGTCGCCGCCGGGCTCACCTTGTCGGGAGCCGAGCGAGTGCGCAACCGTCCCTCCTGGCGGGCCTTCACCCGCCATATCGGTTCGTAGCTATGGCGCTCGCCACGCGTCGCCTGTCGCGAGGCCTCAGCATCGATTCCCCAACCGCGCAGCCTTTCCGCAAACGTCTCGCGCCAGCGTTGCAGATCTGCCTTGCGCGGATTGAGCCGGTCGCCGTGATTGGACTCCGCGCGCACGCTCAGGTGCACGTGCGGGTTGGCCTGGTGGTCGTGCAGCACCATCACGTAGCGGTGGTCGGCGAACTCCGCCTTCGCAAACTCCCGGGCCGCCCGCTGCACGGTCAGCGGATCGGTCCCGCGCGGCATCGACAGGATGATGTTGAAGGCTTCGCGCCGCGCGCTGGTCGTCGGGATCTCCGAGCCACCATAGCGCCACTGCTCGACCAGGTCGCTCAACGCCTCCTTGCCTTCCCGCGTCACGCCCCGGTCGTCCTCGAACGGAAGCCGGCCTGCCTTGGCGATGTAGCGGAAGTGAGCGGCGATCGCCGCCATGCCCCGGCCGCCGCCCGTGACCTTGACCATCACCTGCGGAGCGCGCCGCAGGACGGTTGCTTCCAAACGGGCCCGCACGGCAGCGGCGCGATGGCCGATGGCGAGGGCAGTGAGGCGCGGCGTCCCCGCCGACCTCACGATCCGATTGCGCGGATAGAACAAACGCTCGCCCCACTCGACCAGGGCGGCATCAACGGCTGAAGGCACGGTCATGCTCGATCTCCTTCCTCAAGACGGATTTGGCTTTTGCGGTTTCCAGCGAACCACGGCGCGCACTTCGGCGGACAGCGCGGCGTTGAGCCGCACGTGCTCGCGTATCTCGTCGAACATCGACACGACCCGTTGCCGGTACTGCTCGGCTTCTGCGAAGTTGAGCCGACGCAGCAGCCGCACGTAGTCATTGAGATCGGCCGACAGTGCCGCGAGCTGATTGGTCGAGGCCGTGAGCGCCCTGACCGCTTCGCCCAGTCCGCCGGGCGCTGGGGTGCCGTCGATCACGGACGCGAGGTAGGTGCCATACGAAAGCCCCGCTGCCCGCGCGTGCTCGACCAGCCAGCTGGCCTGGCGCAGGGGCAGGCTCAGCGTCAGCTTGACCGGTTGGCCGTCGTCCAGGCTGCCGCCCGGTGACAGATGGAACGGGTCAGCCTCCGCTTGCTTCAGCGCGTCGACCATGGCCGCACGCGCGAACGCGGCAAGCGTTATGTTCCTTGCCGACGCATGCGCCTTCACGGCCAGGGCGAGACCGCGAAGGTCGACGGTCACACGATCGCGCGAGTCAGCGGACACGATGACCCTCGCAATTCAGGCTGCCTGGCAGCCGTTTCCTGGGGCGCAGCCTATCCTGCCTTCCATCTTTTTCTACTCCCTTTATCGAGACACAACGAGTTGACATGGCGGGGTCGGACCGTCCGACCCCTCGACTACTTGCCGACGAGAGCGGCCAGGCGCCGACGCACGGTCGCGAGCTCGTCTGAGGTGACCGAAGCCCCCGGCCTCCTCATCCGCTCGAGGAGCGTTTCGAGGCGCGCACATAGGTCGCCTGCCTGTCCGGCGAGTGAATGGGGTTGGCGTGATGCGGCTGCTTTGCGTAGCGCAGCCCGCGGTGCCTTGGTGAGAGATGCGACTGCCTTGCGAGTGATCTCGCCTTCGCCGCTGACGATGGCTTTGACACGCTCTGGCTTCGTCTTCTGCAGCTTGGCGAGCTCATACAGGGTCCGGGGCGAAGTGCAACGCCCGCTTCGGAGGGCTTCGTCAAGCTCGGGAGGCAATGTCAGCAACGCCAGATGGTGAGCGACGCTCGTGAGGTCGATGCCCATCCGCTTGGCGATCTCTGCGTTGGATTCGCCGGCATCGACGCGCGAGCGCATGAACCTGGCGAGATCGAGAGGCGTCAGACCGTGACGCTTCTGGTTCTCGGCGACCTGAGCGTAGACGTCATGGGCCTCGGAGCCGATGACGACCGGAACTACCTCGAGGCCAGCCCGCTTCGCCGCACGAAGACGCTTCGCGCCGAACAGAACTCGGTAGCGACCGTCATCACCAGCGCGGCGCACGACGATGGGCTGGAGAATGCCGCGCAGAGCGATGTCTTGAGCGAGCTCGGCGATCTCCTCATCAGGGAACTCGGTCCGCGGGTTGCCTGGATCCTCGTTAAGGCAATCGGTCGGCACCTGAAGAGGTTTGCCCTCGACATCGAGTTCCTCGAGAGAGGGTAAAACCGTCGCGGCGGCAGTCTGGGTATCGATTCGCTTTTCGGCAGAGTCCGAGGTCAGGCTTTCGACAGGCCCCGCACTCGCCTCGTCGACAAGATCGAGCTGCTCTATCTTCGGTGTGTTCCAGGGCAAGCGCATGAACGCATCGTGCCGCTGCGTTCTTCGTGGTGGTAGTCCCCTCTAGGGAATCGCTGATCTATTCGCCCAGTCCGGCACGCCGCATGCATGCACC
>DAIMIM010000440.1:0-2880 GCA_036722755.1 Caldimonas sp.
GGCAAGGCGGAGCGCCGCGGCGCGCATCGATGCATCGATCGCCGCGGCCGCCAGCCCGGCCAATGCGCGGGCCTTCGTCAAGACGAGCTTCGATGCCGCCCGCAGCGCCGCCCACGCGGCCGATCGCGCCGTCGCCGAGGGCCGCGATCCGGGCCCTCTTGCCGGACTGGCGGTGTCGATCAAGGATCTGTTCGACGTCACCGGCGAAACCACCGCCGCGGGATCCGCAGTGCTCGCCGATGCTCCCGCTGCGACAACCGACGCGCCCGCGGTCGCCAGGCTGCGTCGAGCCGGCGCGGCATTCATCGGTCGAAGCAACATGTCGGAGTTCGCGTTCTCCGCCGTCGGCATCAATCCGCACTACGGCACGCCTGCCAATCCGGCGGCGCAGAAGATCGACGCAGAGCCGCGCGTCCCAGGCGGCTCGACGTCGGGCGGCGCGACCTCGGTGGCGTCCGGCGCTGCCTGGGCCGCGCTCGGCTCGGACACCGGTGGCTCGATCCGGATTCCGGCCGCATTGCAGGGCCTGGTCGGGTTCAAGGGCACGGCGCGACTCGTGCCCGCCGTCGGCGCGCTGCCGCTCTCGACGACGCTCGACACGGTGTCGGCGATCACGCTGTCGGTTCGCGATGCGGTCCTGCTTCACGAGGTGCTGGCCGATCGACGCGTCAGCTTGCCCGCCGTCACGCTGCGCGATCTCCGCTTCGCGGTGCCCAGGACGTTGATGACCGATGCGCTCGACAGCACGGTCGGCCGTGCGTTCGGCCGCGCTCTTTCCCTCTTGAGCGCCGCAGGCGCGCACATCGAAGAGATCGACTTGCCGCTGCTGGGCGAAGCGGCCGCCATCAACACCGGCGGCGGATTTTCGGCGGCAGAAAGCTGGGCCTGGCATCGCCGGCTCCTGAGCGCGCACGGCGCACGATACGACCCGCGGGTGGCGTTTCGCATCCGCCGCGGCGAAGCGATGTCGGCCGCGGACTACATCGACCTGATCGCCGCGCGACGCGACTGGATCGCGCGCATGGAGCGGGCGCTGTCGGCCTACTCGGTCCTGCTCTCGCCGACCGTTCCGATCGTCGCGCCGCCGCTGGCGCCGCTCGTCGCCGATGACGCGACTTTCTTTTCGACCAACGCGGCGCTCCTGCGCAACGCATCGCTCGTCAACCTTCTCGATGGCTGCGCCATCTCGCTGCCTTGTCACGCGCCCGGCGAGCTGCCGGTCGGCCTGATGATCTGGGGCTCGGCCATGCGCGACGACGCGGTGCTGGGCGCGGCGCTTGCCGTGGAAGCTGCACTCATGGCCGCCACCGCCGATCGCTCCCCCGCCTCGGCACCGCGCTGAGGATGCGCGTCGCGGTGATCGGCGCTGGCGTGATCGGCGTGACCACGGCCTACGAGCTCGGCGCCGACGGCCACGACGTGACCGTATTCGAACGGCGCGGAACGGTCGCCGCGGAATCGAGCTTCGCCAACGCCGGGCTGGTCGCGCCCGGCTATGTCGCGCCCTGGGCGGCGCCCGGCATGCCGGCAAAAGTGCTTCGGCATCTGCTCAGCCGCCACGCGCCTGTGCGCTTCGGCGGGCGCGTCGACATGGCGATGCTCGGCTGGCTCTGGCGCTGGTGGCGCGCCTGCAAGCCGCAGACCTACCGCGCGAATCGCGCCCGCATGCACCGGCTCGCCCATTTCAGCCGCGAGCGGCTGCACGAGCTGACGCAGCGCCTGCATCTCGACTTCGAGCGTGGAAAGGGTTTGCTCGTCCTGTTGCGCTCCGCGCGGGAGCTCGCCGCGGCCGAGCCGGGGCTGCGCATGTTGGCAGAGCTCGGCGTCGCGCCGCAGGTCCTAGATGCGGCGGCGTGTCGGCTGATCGAGCCAGGCCTCAATCCGCAGACTCCTCTGCACGCCGGCATCTACTCCAGGGACGACGACGTCGGCAATTGCCGCGAGTTCACGCACCTGCTTCGCAAGGAAGCCGCGCGCAACGGCGTGCGCTTTCACTTCTATGCGCAGGTCGAGCGCATCGGCGCCGGCGCCGCGCCGACGCTCGCGATCGTCCGGACGCCCGACGCCGAACGTGACAGCCTCGGCGTGCGTTCGCGCGCCGCCGCCAGCGACTGGCCGAGCACCGAGCCCGGCGACGGCGAGCCGGGCGAGACGAGGTTCGATGCCGTCGTCGTCTGCGCCGCGCTCGGCGCGGCCGCGCTGCTGCGGCCGCTCGGCATCCGCCTGCCGCTGCAGCCCGTCTACGGCTACTCGGTGACGGCGCCGCTTCGTCACGACGAGCAGCATCTCCATCTCGAACCGAGAGCGGCCCTGATGGACGAACGCTACAAGGTCGCGATCAGCCGGCTCGGCAACCGCGTGCGCGTCGCGGGAAGCGCAGAGATCGGCGGCCGGCCGGATCGCCATGTCGCCGCGGCCCAGGCAACGCTCGACAAGGTGCTCGACGACTGGTTCCCGGGCGTCACCCAGCGCCATGGAGCGCAACGCTGGAAAGGCGCGCGGCCGATGCTGCCCGATGGGCCGCCGGTGCTCGGTGCCAGCGGCGTCCCGGGCGTGTGGCTCAACCTGGGGCATGGCGGCAGCGGCTGGGCGCTGGCCTGCGGGTCGGCACGGTTGGTCGCCGACGCGGTCTCGGGCCGGCCCACGCCGATCGGGATCGACGGCCTCGGCATCGAGCGCCTGGGCTGACCGGATGGGCGCGATCCGACTCCTCGATTCGCATGTCGGCCGTGAGCCGCTGCATGGCGTGGCCACGACCAGGCGCATCGAGGTCGAGGCCGCCAGGACATTGCCCGCATTCACGTTGATGACGCGCGCCGGCGACGCGGTCGCCCGGCTCGCCCTCGCGCTCGCGCCGCACGCGCGGCGTTTCGTCGTCTT
>DAIMIM010000441.1:0-2872 GCA_036722755.1 Caldimonas sp.
CGCCATCACGGCGGGCCTGCTCAGCACCATCGTCTCGATCAGCGAGCCGCAAGGCAGCATCCTCCTCGCCAAGTCGCAGCAGCGCGAAGCCGTTGCCGCCGCCAACGCCACCGCCGCGCATGCCGTGGCGATGGTCGACACGGCGAAGACGGCGCGTTGAACAGGGAGCACGCGAGCGCGTGCCAGACAGGCTCAGTCCAGATTGAGCACGGTGCCGTTGGGCATCTGCATGTCGCCGGGCTTGCGCCCCGCCGGGCAGGCGCCGGCCAGGCGCGCGTCGGTCTGGATGCGCGCGGGCCCGCGTTGCTCCGTGATTTTGTAGGCCGAGTTGAAGTCGCCGATGGCCGTGCCGGTGGTCGTCTCCGTGCAACCTTCCTGTTTGGCAAGCACTGAATGGCGCGAGTCGAAGGCTGCGTCGAGGCACAGGTAACGGGTCATGGTCGTGCCGTTCGGCAGGTGTGCGGCCATTTCCCACCAGCCGGCCTTGCGGTGCGGCTCGGCGACCTGCGCCGAGGCGCCGGCAGCAATCACGACGAGCACCATGCAGAGCCTGGAGACGATGACGGAGCGACGCATGGCGTTCCCCTTTTCGAGAGACAAGCAGGCTAGCACGGCGATCGCTCCATCTCCTCGGAACCAGAAACGACCTGCCGCCTCGGCACCCCGTCAACGCTGCCCGCACGTCACGCGTTGCGTATTCGTAACGACATCAGCCCAACTGAGCGACGCAGAAACATCTGAAGCCTGAAGTCCGGCGCCAAAGCGGTCGATATCGGCTGCGACGCGAGCACCTTCGCTGTCCGGACCGGCCGCCGCTCACGGCACTCAAATGACCACTTCCATCCTCCGCTTCGACGGCCCTTCGCACCAGAGCCGCATTCAGCTCGTTCCCTTGCTCAAGGAATTTCCGCAGGTGTCGTTCCACGAGCGAGCGCCGTCCGAGTACGAAGTCACAGCCGCCGACGACGCCTCGCTGCGCGCTCTGGCGGGCAAGCCCGGCTGGAGCCTGACAGGAACGCGTTGAAGGCCGGCGGTCCCGCAGAGTCGAATGCCTGACGTCTTGCCGAGACACTCGGCGCTGGCCGCTGCGGCACTCGCGCTCGCAGCGCTTGCCGCCTGCGCGGGCACGGTGGCGCAGGCCGCCGACGCCGCATCTGCGCCCACGCTCGGCGCCTCCGCGCCAACCCCTGCCGCTGATGACGCGCTCGCGCAAGGCTTCGCCCGCTGGGTCACTGGCTTCCGCGAATCGGCACACGCAGCCGGCATCGACGACGCCACGCTGCACGCGGCATTCGACGACGCGCACTACCTGCCGCGCGTGGTCGCGCTCGATCAGCAGCAACCGGAGCTCACCCGCACGATCTGGGACTACCTCGACCTGGTCGTGACGCCGCAGCGCATCTCGACCGGCCAGGACAAGCTGCTGCAGTACCGCGCCGAGGCCGATGCGGCGGCCGCGCGCTACGGCGTTCCGCCGGCGACGCTGCTGGCCGTGTGGGCCATCGAGAGCAACTACGGCGGCAACGTCGGCGACATTCCGACCATCGACGCGCTGGCCACCCTCGGCTTCGAGGGCCGGCGCGAGGCGTGGGCGCGCGGCCAGCTGCTCGCTGCGCTGAAGATCCTGCAAAGCGGCGACATCGCGCGCGCCCGCATGGTCGGCTCGTGGGCCGGCGCGATGGGCCAGACGCAGTTCCTGCCGTCGGCCTTTCTCGCCTATGCCGTCGATGGCGACGGCGACGGCCGGCGCGACATCTGGGGCAGCCCGGCCGACGTGCTGGCCTCGACCGCGAACTTCCTGAGCCGTGTCGGCTGGCAGGCCGGCCAGCGATGGGGCACGGAGGTGCGCCTGCCGCCCGGCTTCGACGTCGGCCGCGCCGACGAGGCGCTGCGCCAGGCCACCGCGCAGTGGGCGGCCGACGGCATGCGCGCCGCCGACGGCGCGCCGCTGCCCGAGCTCGCCGAGGGCGCCATCCTGCTGCCGGGCGGCGCGCGCGGCCCCGCGTTTCTGGTCGGGCCGAACTTTCGCGCGCTGCTCCGCTACAACAACTCGACGAGCTACGCGCTCGCCGTGTCGCTGCTCGCGCAACGGCTCGGCGGCGGCCCCGACGTGCAGGCGCCCTGGCCACGCGACTTGCAGGCGCTGACGCGAAGCCAGCTGATCGACCTGCAAGCGGCCTTGAACGCCGGCGGCTTTTCGAGCGGCAACGCCGACGGCCTGATGGGCCCGGCCACGCGCGACGCGCTTCGCCGCTACCAGCGCAGCGCCGGCTTGCCGGCCGACGGCTACCCCACGCTCGATTTGCTGAAGCGCTTGCAGGAACGCCAGGGAGTTCCTGGATGAGCCTTCCCATGTCTCTTGCGTCAGACTAGCGGTCTTACCCTGCACACGGAGGACGCCTTGGACGAAGAGACCCTGAACCTCAGTATTCGAAAGTTCCTGAAAATGGTGGGCGTCAATTCCCAGCGCGAAATCGAGCAGGCGGTGAGCAGGGCGATCGCCTCCGGTGAAACAAGAGGCGACACATCCTTCCCCGCAACGATGACGCTCGAAGTGCAAGGCTTGAAGCTCAACGTCAAGTTCGACGGAGAGATCCACCTCGGTCGAGCTTGAGGCGGTAGGTTTCGCGCCCGGCACGAAACCGACCACGTCGTAGCGGCCGGCGGGCAGGGCTCCGGTCTGGGCATGACCCTCCGGATCCGTACGGCGTGAGAACATCCGCCGCCGCCGTGGGCGTTCGCACGGCTGCGGTCAGATCGGCGCGACTTGAAGGGGTGTGCATGTCCTGGGAAATGAAAGAAAGGCTCGACGCGAAACTCGCCAAGGAGGCCCGCGGCCTCAAGTTTGTCGTTGCGCCCACGAACGTCACGT
>DAIMIM010000442.1:0-2870 GCA_036722755.1 Caldimonas sp.
GGCGTCGGCGGCTGCGTGCCGAGGCCGAGGTAGCTGAGTGCCGCTTCGGCGAGGATCGCGACGGCGAACTGGATCGTCGCCTGGACGACCAGCAGGGCGGCGATGTTCGGCAGCACATGGTGCAGCGTGATCTGCCAGTTGCTTCGGCCGAGCGCCCGTGCGGCCAGCACGTAGTCGCGCGAGAGAACGACCAGCGCACCGGCCCGGGCGACGCGCGCGAAGACCGGCACGTTGAAGATGCCGATGGCGACGATCGAGGTCAGCAGGCCGGGGCCGTAGATGGCCGTGAGCATGATCGCCGTAAGCAGCGCCGGAAAGGCGAACGTGAAGTCGGCCAGGCGCATCACGGCGGCGTCGACCCAGCCGCGCCGGGTCGCCGCAAGCAGGCCGAACGACGCGCCGAGGACCATGCCGATGCCGACGGCGACGACGCCCACGGCGAGCGAGACGCGACTGCCGACGATGAGCAAGGAAACGATGTCGCGGCCGAGGCTGTCGGTGCCGAGCCAGTGCGCCGCGCCGGGCGCTTGCAGCTTGCCCGCGATGTCGAGCTCGGTGGCGCTGTACGGCGTCCACACGAACGACAGCAGCGCGAGCGCGACGACGGCGGCGACGATCGCCGCGCCGATCGCCAACGAAGTGCGGCGCCAGCGCGCCCGCGATGCGGCGCCGCGCGCGTGGCTGGCGATGGACGTTGTCGCGTTCATCGCGGGCCGGCGCGAAGGCGCGGGTCGATGACCACGTAGAGCACGTCGACCGCGAAGTTGATGACGATGACGGTAGCGGCGAGCAGCATCACGACATCGCGCACCACCGGCAGGTCGCGGTTGGCGATCGCCTGGAACACCAGGCGGCCGAGACCCGGCAGGGAGAACACGTTTTCGATGACCACGGTGCCGGTGAGCAGGTTCGCGAACTGCAGGCCCATCACCGTGACGACCGGCACCATCGCGTTGCGCAGCACATGGCGCCAGAGCACGGCACGCGGCGACAGGCCCTTGGCGCGGGCGGTGCGGACGAAGTCTTCGCGCATCACCTCGAGGACCGCGGCGCGGACGATGCGGGCGAGGATGGCGGCCTGCACCGCAGCCAGCGCGAGCGCGGGCAGCGCGAGCGCGCGCAGCGCCGGACCGATGCCGCCGCCGTCGCTGTCGTTCGCCCGCCAGCCGGGAAAGCCGCCGGCCGGAAACCAGCGCAGCTTCACCGCGAAAACGAGGATGAGCAGGATCGCGAACCAGAAGTTCGGCACGGCGATGCCGAGCTGGCTCACGGCCATGACGCCGACATCGCCGACACGTCGATGCCGCGCCGCCGCGAAGAGGCCGATCGAGAAGGCGAGCAAGGTCGTCAGCAGCATCGCCATCGCGGCCAGCGGCACGGTGACGGCGAGGCGCTCGGCAACGAGCGCTGCGATCGGCGTGTCGTAGGCGACGCTCGAGCCGAGATCGCCGCTGCCGAAGCCCGCGATCCATCGGGCGTAGCGAGTTGGCGCCGGCCGATCGAGGCCGAGCCTGGCCGAGAGCGCGGCGAGCGCCTCCGGCGTGGCGCTGTCGCCGAGCATCACTTCGGCGGCGTTGCCGGGCAGCACGTCGAGCACCGTGAAGACCACGACCGACGCCGCGAGCAGCGTCAGGACGAGACCGGCGAGGCGCTTGAAGAAGAAGTCGATGTGCGCTCCCGTCGGACCTGCCGCACGATCAGAAGGTCATCACCAGCATCACCGCCACGGCGATCGCCATCACCAGCGTCGCGGCCCAGCCGAAGAAACGGTGGCGCGGCGTGATCGTGTAGCGGCCCATCAGCTTTTCCGACTGGCCGATCAGCATCAGCACGACCATGATCGGCACCGAGATCACGCCGTTGACGATCGCGCTCCAGACCAGGGCACGGATCGGATCGACCTCGAAGAAGCTCATCGCCGTGCCGATGCCGGTCGCCGCGATGATGATCGTGTAGAAGCCGCGCGCCTCGCGAAATCCATGCGAGAGGCTGGCCTTCCAGCCGAACACCTCGCTCACCGCATAGGCGGCCGAGCCGGCCAGCACCGGCACGGCGAGCAGGCCGGTGCCGATGATGCCCATCGCGAAGACGACGAAGGCGAACTCGCCGGCGACCGGGCGCAGCGCCTCGGCCGCCTGTGCCGAGGTCTGGATGTTGGTGATGCCGTGCTGGTTCAGGGTCACCGCGGTGGCGATGACGATGCACAGGGCGATGAGGTTCGAGAACGTCATGCCGACAAAGGTGTCCTGCTTGATGCGCGAGAGATGCTCGACGACGTATTCGGGGTGCTCGTGCAAGGCGCGGGCATTCGGCCGGCGGTAGTTGTCCTCGACTTCCTGCGACGCCTGCCAGAAGAAGAGGTACGGGCTGATCGTCGTACCGAGCACGGCGACGACCATCGCCGCGTAGTCCTTGATCGACACGCCGGTAGGGAAGTGGTTCCAGGGATGAAGCGATTCGCTGATCGCCATCTTCCACGGCACCGACACGGCGAGGATCACGGCGACGTAGGCGAACAGGGCCAGCGTCAGCCACTTGAGCACGCGCACCGATTGCTCGTAGGAGAAATAGATCTGCGTGCCGACGCACAGAGCGCCGAAGCCGAGCACGTAGATCGGCTGCGGGCCGCCGGCGAACAGCTTGAGCGCCTCGGCCATCGCGCCGACGTCGGCGGCGATGTTGATGGTGTTGGCGACGACGAGCAGGCCGATCAGGCCCATCGTCATCCAGCGCGGGCACATCTTGCCGATGTTGGCGGCCAGGCCTTCGTGGGTGACGAAGCCGATCCGCGCCGAGAGCATCTGGATACCGATCATCAGCGGCATCGTCAGGAACAGCGTCCAGACCAGCGCGAAGCGGAACTGCGCGCC
>DAIMIM010000443.1:0-2855 GCA_036722755.1 Caldimonas sp.
AGCAATGGTCCAGTTTCCGAAAGACGTTTTTCACCCTGCCGCGGGTGCTGTGGTAAAGCGTGGACAACGTGTACAGCGCCAGCAGCATGGTGCCGTAAATGCTGAAGCTGACGATCTTCCAGGGGTCGCCCTGACGCGCAGCCAGCACGACCAGCACCGCCGCGCCGGTTGCCGCAAGCGCCGCCCCGATCAGGTGGGTCCAGCAGTTGAGCCGCTCGCCGTGGTACAAAATCTCTCAAGCCACGTCTGAAGTAGCCAACTGAGCCAGGACCGGTACGTACGGAGGCTGTCTGAGCGCGAACGCCGGGTTGCGCGTCAGCAACCGCTCCATGAGCTCGCGCACGCTACGGATCTGATTGCCGAACGGCAACACGCCGACTCCGCGGAAGAACAACCCCTTCTTCACGTCGCCGCGCAGGGCCGCGGCCAACTGCGTGTCGATGCAAAACTGGCCCCAGCCGGGCAGGCCGTCGCGCAGCCCGCACTGGGCAAGGCAGTCGAAGGAAAGCGTGCAGCGCGGCTTCACATGCGCCACGCTCTGCAGCCTCGCCTCGACCTTCAGGTAGTTCCGCAGCCAGGGTGTGGAGACGGCCCGCGCAGGCAGACCGGCCACACTGATGAATTCGATCAGGTCCTCGTCCGTGGCTTCGGCCAGCACGCGCTTGAACTCGAGGTGAGCATCGCACTCCTCAGTGACTGCGAAGGGTGTCCCGAGCTGTGCTGCGGCTGCGCCCAGGGTTTGCACCCGGGCGATGTCCTCGCAGCTGCGGATGCCGCCCGCGGCGATGAGCGGAATTTCCTTTTCGATGCCGGCCGAACGGAGGAACGCGAGCGACTGCGGAATGACGTTCTCGAAGTTGAAACGAGGGTCGTTCAGGTCGGCAAGCTTTGCCGCGCCGAGGTGACCCCCCGCGAGCCGCGGATGTTCGATGACGATGGCATCGGGGAGGCGCTTCTTGCGCTCCCATTTCTTCACCAGCAGCTGTACGCCGCGCGCGTCCGAAAGGATCGGTACGAGCGCCGCCTCGGGATGGTCCTGCGCGAGGTCCGGCAGGTCGAGCGGCAAGCCGGCACCGACCACCACCGCGTCGATGCCGCACTCCAGCGCGCGCTTCACCGACGGCACGTATTCGCCGACGGCGCGCATCACATTGATGGCGAGCAGGCCACGCCCTTGCGAGCGTTCACGCGCGGCGCCGATCTCGCGCTGCAGGGCCTCGAGATTGGCGGCATTGATGCCTTCTTTGGCCGCGCCGCCGGCGTTCATGCCGCGCGTGCGTTCCATCAGATCGGGGTGGTGGCGACGCAGATCGACCGACGAAATGGTACCGATGCCGCCGAGTGCGGCCACGCTGCCGGCGAGCTTGTTCGCCGACACGCCGACGCCCATGCCGCCTTGCACGATGGGCAGCAGATGGCGGCCCCTCAAATCGAGCGCAGTCAGCCCGCACTGCTGGAACAGGCGGGCGATGGCAGGCTCGATGCAAGGCAGAGCGCGAGGCGTCGTCATGGATGCCACAGACCCGATGGTCGGCAACGCTTGGTCTGGCGCCCGATCATTTGCCGAGCCCAGCAAGGGAGGGAATCGTGGCGCTCCTCGTCTTCTTGATGGCGGCGTGCCTCGGTGAGGAGGCAATGGCGTCCGCAGGCATCGCTATGCGTCCTTCGAACTGACTGGGGGCGGCACTTTGGGCACTCCATGGCTGGCTGCAGAAGGGATTCTTCCGCGGCGACCAGCGCTGTTCCTTGCGATAGATCAATCCGCCGCGCTTTCGGACACCGCAAATGGAAAAGAGCCGCGGAAGACAACGCGCGTCGTGGGTCATTTGCGCCCGCGGCGCGGCTGGCGCGGGATCGCAGGCCGAGGGAGATTGCGACCGGCCGACGCGCCGACCACGCGTGGTTCGCCGACGTCAGGTCGACGTGGAGATCCCGGCCGTCTGATCGAATTTGACAAAGTACTTGCGCGCCAGGGCCACGAGCTGGTTTTCGCTCGGATGGTCGACCACCTCGTAAGCGACGATGCGCGACGCAGTCTGCGACCGGTGTTTGTCTGCGTAGTGGCGAAAGTCGGCAAGCGTGGTGTGCGAGCCGGTCACCAGCACCTCTGCGATGCCGTCGAGCGCATCGCAGATCTCGCCGAAGAACTCGTGCTGCGAGCGCACGGCGCTGCCGTGTTGAGCGGTGTGATGCGTGTGCGTTCGCACCTTCTCTGCCGACACGTGCTCGGCATCGAACTGCAGCACCTGGGCCGACTGGTGGTCGGTCCAGACGACGGCGCGGAAGAGGCTCATATCGAATTTTCCATTCTTGGGAATCATGCAAAGACTTGGCCGGGCCGCAAGAACGAGGAGAGCCCTCGAGCCGTCGACGTCATCTACTCATCCAAGGTCAGAACGTCAGAATCTACGGGTCACCCCGCTGACCTGCCTTGACCTGGGTCAATTCCGTGGCGTGCTTGAGGATCATGGCAGGACGCCGTTGGGCACTTCGCCTGGCGTGCGCCTCTTCACCCTTCGATCACGCGCCAAAGCGCCCACGCGGCCGGCAACAGAAGCAAGGTGGTACGGGCTGGCCGACGAGAGGCGCTCGAGGACGCGCTGTACGACAGCCAGGCGCTGCGCGACTTCGTAGGCGTGGACTTGTCCCGGGAGTCGGTGCCCGACGCCACGACGCTGCTCAAGTTCCGCCACTTGCTGCAGCACAACGACCTGACGCGAGCGTTGTTCGAGGAGATCAACGCCCACCTCGCCGACAAGGGCCCGCTCATGCGAGCGGGCACGATGGTCGATGCCCGAGGCTTCTTCGAGCACAACGGACCTACTTCGTACGCCCTTCGCGTCAGGCACTCGTCC
>DAIMIM010000444.1:0-2846 GCA_036722755.1 Caldimonas sp.
GTCATCGAGCACGACCTCGACGTCATCGCCGAGGCCGACTGGGTCATCGACCTCGGCCCCGACGGTGGCGCCGGCGGCGGCACGGTCGTCGCCGAAGCATCGCCGGAAGGCATCGTCGCGACCGCGACGAGCCACACCGGCGCGGCGCTGCGGCCCGTGCTGGCGCGCTCGAACGACACCGATCCGGTGCGCGCCGCGGCCTAGCCGGAGTGGAAGCCGCCGTTGCCGGCAGGCTTGTCAACGAGCGACGGCGGCGCGGCCGGACTAGCCGCGCGCGACCCAGTCGACGATCTGAGCGGCCTGCGTCGCGCCTGCCTGGCGCTTCACTTCCTTGCCGCCGCGCAGCAACAGCAGTGTCGGGATGCTGCGCACCGCGAAGCGGGCCGAGGTCTGCGGGCTGGCGTCGCTGTCGACCTTGGCGAACAGCGCGCGGCCCTGGAGCCGGGCTGCGGCCTGCTCGTACTGCGGCGCCATCATCAGGCACGGGCCGCACCAGGACGCCCAGAAGTCGACGACGACCGGCAGCTCCGTCGTCGCCGCGACCTTGTCGAAGCTGGCATCGTCGAGCGTGACCGGCTTGGCGGCGAGAAGCTCGCGGTGGCAGTGCCCGCAAGTCGGATTTTCGGTCGCCCGCTCCTCGGGCAGGCGGTTGGTCTTCAGGCAGTGCGGGCAGACGATCAGCATGGCGCCTTATAGCGCGGCCGACGGGCCGTGCTCAGCTCGAGACAGAACGGGGCGGTTCAGCTGCCCGAACGTCGGATCAACGTGATCAGCCCGAGCAGCACCGCCCCGGCGGCGGCGGCGCCGAGCGCTGCACGCACCGGGTCTTCCTTGGCATAGCTGGCGACCGCGTCGATCTGCGGGCGCAGGCGCTCGATGACCGGAGCGGCCTGCTCGCGCAGGCTCTGCCACGTGTCGGTCGCAGCGTCGGTCGCCGACGTGGCGGCATCGCTGGCCCGCTGGTGCAGTTCGGCGGCGCGCTTTTGCGCTTGCGCGATGCGCTGCTCGACGCGCTTTTGCACCGCCTCGGCGTGCGTCTGCGCATCGCTGGCCCGTTGATGGGTCGTCGTGATGGCGCTGGTCGCGGCGCTGTGCGCGCGGTCGGCGAGATCGAGGGCGGCGTCGCGGATGGTTGCCATGGCATTGCGGGCACGGCTGCTCGGGCGGTTCGAGGAACGAATGATCAGGCCGATGAGCGCCATCAGCGCCGCACCGGTGGCCGCCGAGATCAACACGGCCTTGGTCGGGTCGTTGCGGGCGAAGGTCGAGACCGCTTCGATGCGCGGCTGCAGGCTTTCGAAGACCGCATCCTTCTTGTCGCGCAGCCTGTGCAGGATGCGGCTCGATTCTTCCGCCGCGGTCGCGGCGAGGCCGGCATCGGTTCTGGCGTGGTGGTCGGCGTGGGCCGTGTGGCCGTCGGTCGAGCCCGGGGCGGAGGTCGTGGTCGTGGGCATGGGCGTCTTTCGGTGAGAGTCGGGAGCCGGTCACGACCGTCGCGGCCGGTGCCCACGCAGCCACGGTATCCCAGCGGCAACGGCCCATTCGTGGGAAAAGCCGGCTCCTCGCCGTAAGACATTGCTGACGGCGCCGCATGCATCGCGGTGCAATGAATATCATCGCTGCTTCGCGTTTTCCCCTCACCCCGCCCCGATGTCGATGGTTCAGCTGGCGCTCAAGCGCCCCTACACGTTCATCGTCATGGCGATGCTGATCGTTCTGGCAACGCCGTTCGCGTTGCTGAACATGGCGACCGACATCTTCCCCGAGATCAACATTCCGGTGATCTCGATCGTCTGGAACTACAGCGGCCTGCCGGCCCAGGAGATGGGCCAGCGCATCTCGGCCCAGAACGAGCGCAGCCTGACCACCACCGTCAGCGACATCGAGCACATCGAGTCGACCTCGCTGGCCGGCATCGCCGTCATCAAGGTCTTCTTCCAGCCGACCGCCAACATCCAGACGGCGATCGCCCAGGTCGTCGCCATCGAGCAGGCGCAGCTGCGGCAGCTGCCGCCGGGCATCTCTCCGCCGCTCATCATCAAGTATTCGGCTTCGAGCATCCCGGTCGTGCAGCTCGGCCTGTCGAGCGTGACGCAGTCGGAGCAGGCTGTCTTCGACACTGCGATCAACACGCTGCGGCCGCAGCTCATCACGATTCCCGGTGTCGCGATCCCGTATCCGTACGGCGGCAAGAACCGGCTGATCTCGGTCGACCTCGACATGCAGGCGCTGCAGGCGCGCGGCCTCGCGCCGGCCGATGTCGTCAACGCCATCAACCTGCAGAACCTGATCCTGCCCTCGGGCACGGCCAAGATCGGCGACACCGAGTTCACGGTGCGCATGAACGGCTCGCCAGACGCCATCGCCGGCCTCAACGACCTGCCCGTGAATTCGACCGGCAGCGCGACCACGTACCTGAAAGATGTCGCCTTCGTTCGCGACGGCTTCTCGCCGCAGACCAACATCGTCAGGAAGGACGGCGCGCGCGGCGTGCTCCTGTCGGTGCTGAAGAACGGCGGCGCTTCGACGCTCGACATCGTCGCCAACCTGCGTGCGCTGCTGCCGCAGGTGCAGACGATCCTGCCCGGCGACATCAAGGTGACGCCGCTGTTCGACCAGTCGGTGTTCGTCAAGGCGGCGGTGAAAGGGGTCGTCAGCGAAGCGTTGATCGCCGCCGGCCTCACGGCGCTGCTGGTGCTGCTTTTTCTCGGCAACTGGCGCTCGACGCTGATCATCGCGTTGACGATCCCGCTCTCGATCCTCGCCTCGATCCTGGCGCTGTACATGCTCGGCGAGACGCTCAACCTGATGACGCTCGGCGGCCTCGCGCTCTCGGTCGGCATCCT
>DAIMIM010000445.1:0-2846 GCA_036722755.1 Caldimonas sp.
CCCACCGGGACGCCGCCTTCGGCGATGGTCCAGTCCAGGTAGCCATCGCCGACCATCGGCATCCGCCGCAGTCCGATCAGGCTGGCCGCGGGTGGATTGAGGTTCTTGCCGGCCGGACCGTCACCGAGGCCCTGCGGCCCGTGGCAAGCGGCACAGTTCTGCTCGTAGAGTTGCCGCCCGGCGGATACGTTCTTGGCCGTGCGTGGCAAGGAGTTCGACAGCCTGGCGTACTTCGGATCGATGCTGTTACGCATCACGAAGCTGCGGCGGACCGAGGAGCCGGACATCATCCCCATGCCGCCTCCGGGTCCGACGCCTGGCCCCATGCCCGGCCCCGTGCCCGAGCCCATTCCGTTTTGCGCGAAACCCGCCGCGGGCCCCAGCAGGGCAGCCGCGATCGTCACCACCACCATCGCTTTCATCGCTCGAACCTTTGTAGACGAACCAATTACCCAAATCGAGCGTGCCGCCCAACGGGACGCCAGCGGCGGCCCCATGGGAGCGCACCCTGCCGATCTTCAGACTCCGTTCACTTGCGCCTTTGCATGACGATCCAGGCGACAAGGCCGACCACCGCGACCAGCAGGATCGGCACCCAGAACCCGCCGTATCCGCCCATCCAACTGCCGCCCCACATGCCACCGTTACCGCCGTTCATCATGCCTCCGTTCTGCGCCGAAGCCGGGCCGAGAGCCGTCAAGGACACGGTGGCAACCACCATGGTCATCAAAGTCTTCATGTCTTCCTCCATGCGCCGGGATCGTCTGGACTGCCGCTTGGGCACCAGGTACGGGTCCGCAATCGATGAGCGCATTTGGGCAAGCTACTCCGAAACAGCGGGGGCCTCTGTGCGCCAGCGAACGCTGACCCCTGTCGATCAACGTTCCTGGAAGCGCCCCGTGCAATTGATCTGCTGCCTCGGTGAAGCCGTGCACGTCGTTGTTGCACGAGTTGAGTGAGGCATCGCGGTTCGGCGGATGCGCGATCCACATCGATGGTCCACTATGCCTCGACGGGAGCGGCGGCAGCGGGTCGGGAGCGCTGGCTCGCGATATGCGGATGCTGCCGTTCACCCACGATCTCGTCCAGGTCGCCACCTGCTACCCGCGAACGACGGCTGTCGCGGAACAAAATTTCCTTGGCGAGACCGGGGACCGTCTTCCTCGCCCGTGATTTCACCGCGGGCGTATCGCTCGTCTGGCGCCGCACGTTCCGTTCGGTGGCGAACAAGGTTCACCACCGCTGTGGCCTCATCAGGCTTGCGACAGCGCGTCGAACTCGGCGATGACGTCGAAGAGCTCTTCATCGATGCCGCTCTGCCGCAAGCGATGGAACGTGCCGTGCAGCTTCTCGATCAGCTTGTCGATATTGCGATCGGCGCGATCCATCGCCGCCAGGCGGCTCGTGTTCTCGCTTGCCAGCGACTCGGCGCATGCCCGGAAAAGGGACACGAACAGGTATTCCCGAATCAGCGCCCGCAGCGTCGCCGTGCCAGCGCCCATGACCTCCGGCAACATTCGCGTCGGCCAGGGCCGTTCGGCCAGGCCGCGAAGCCAGGTTTCGTCGAGAGGCAGCAGGCGCTGCCTCACAGGCGCGTACGCGGAACCCGATGTCGGCCGGTTATAGAAGAGGTAAAGCTCCGTCTTTCGGCCCGGCCGCTCGCGAGCCTCGGCTTGCACGAGGACCTGACCCACCAGTGGCGTGATCGCCTGGACCGAGCCCGGCACCGCGAACTGGCCGAGCAGCGCCACGCCTGCATTCGACAAGCGCGCGCGAACGCGATCGCCGACGGCCCAGACCTGCGGTCTGCCCGGCAACGCCGCGAGCGCCTCGAGAGCAAAGTCGATCACCACGTCGTTAAAGCGTCCGACCAGGCCCTGGTCAGAGCCGAACACCACCGCACAGACCTCTCCGCCAGCGGCCGTCACGTGCGGATGCGGCTCGGCGTCCGAGGTCTGGCTCTGGCGAAAGCATGCAGTCAACCCGAGCTCGACCGTGCGGGCGTAGTCGCCGAGCGCTGCCACCGACCTCTCGTATTGGCCGACACTGGCCGCAGCCTGCGCCTTCATGGCGCAAACGACGGCCTGCAGGTCAGCGGCGCTGCCGATCTTTCGTCGCAGGCTCGTCGTGGTGGCGACCATGGTGGCTGCGCTGGCGCAGATCGCTCGCCGGTCAGGGCCGCGTGCGCGCCACGGGCTCGGGCTCGGGCTTGGCCTTGTGCCCGACCGACCGGCTCTTCTTCGCCTCGACTTCGGCGCCGGGCCTGGGCGCAGGCGAAACGCTGGCGGGCGCCTCGGCTTGCGCCGGCTTGGGCTGGAACGGCTCGAGCGCTTTGCGAGCAATCGCCACGATCGCGGCACGGTCCTCGTCGCTCAGCTTCTCGCCCGTTTCGAGGCGCTGGTCCACCTCCGTCGGTATCTTCGATGCCGCTTCGAGCACGGCGCGCTCCGCATCCTCCATGCGCTCCATCGGCACCAGGTCGAACAGCTTCGCGCCGAGCGCAAGCAGGATCGCGATCTGCGCCGGCACCGACACCGGCGAGAGTTCGGCCTGCTTGAGGCAGGCACGGATGCGCCGCCCGTGCTCGATCGACTGGCGCGTGTCGTCATCGAGCCGGGCGCCGAAGCGGTCGAACGATTCGAGCTCCTCGAACTGCGCATAGGCGAGCTTGAGGTCGCCCGCCACGGCACGAAACGGAGGAAGCTGCGCCTTGCCGCCGACGCGCGACACCGACTTGCCGACGTCGACCGCAGGCAGCACGCCGAGCTCGAATAGCGTCGGCGACAGGTAGATCTGGCCGTCGGTGATGGAGATGAGGTTGGTCGGGATGTAGGCCGAGATGTCCT